>CAYQGF010000431.1:0-3437 GCA_964416885.1 uncultured Iamiaceae bacterium | reverse complement strand
TGCTCAACGCCACCCTCACGGTGCGGGCCCGCCAGGCCGGGTCGCACCAGAAGAAGGGGTGGGAGACCTTCACCGACGCGGTGATCCGGGCCGTCGACGCCAAGCCCGAGCGGGTGGTGTTCATCCTGTGGGGCAGCTACGCCCGCCAGAAGAAGCCGTTGATCGACCGGTCGAAGCACGTCGTCATCGAGTCGCCTCACCCGTCGCCCCTCAGCGCCCATCGGGGCTTCTTCGGGAGCCGGCCGTTCAGCCGGGCCAACGCCGCCCTGGAGACCGCGGGGCGGGAACCGGTCGACTGGCGCATCCCCCCGCTCGCCGAGCGGGGGGACTGACCGCGCCGTCCTCAGCCGAAGCCGGGGATGACCTCACCCGAGGCCAGCCGATGGCGAAGGGGCCACACGTAGGGCCCGGCGTCGGGGATGTCGAGGCCGTGGATGGCGTAGAAGCGCCCGTCGGGCGAGAAGGTCAGCGACGGCGCGTCGACCGGGTCGCCGTTGCGGTCGACCACGAAGGTCTCGACCGCGTCGGGCGGGACCATGCCGACGATGATCTCGTCCAGCGGCCCGCCGGGTGCCTGGGGCGACCGCTCGAAGCTGAAGGCCGACCCGCCCTGCGTCGCCTCGTCCCACCCCGGCCACCCGTCGGCCGGGGTGATCGCCTCACCACCGACCACGGCGCGGGTGCCGTCCTCGTCCATCTCGATCGTGTAGGTGCCGGCCCCGCCGGCGAGGGGGCCCTCCCACTCCAACGGCAGGCCGTCGGGCATCGACGACCCCGTGGCCTCGATACCGTCCTCGCCCCGGCAGGTGGCGCCGGGCTCGGTGCAGGCGTCGGGGCCCCCGTCGCCGGTCGGTGTGATGGCGTCGAGCACCCGGTCGAGGGTCGTCCGGTGGGCGTCGACGTAGGGCGCCACCACCTCCGCCATCGGGCGCACCCGGAGGTCGACCGCGTCGGCGTGCTCGGGCAGGAGGGGGAGCACGGTGACGACCTCGGCATCGGGGCACGGGCCCTCGGTGGCGACCGCCCGGCTGGCCGACACCGTGATCGTGCCGGCCCCGGTGTCGATGGCCTGGGCCCGGTGCACCGTCTCGGCCGGGGCCACCGGGCCGTCGAGCAGGGCGGAGCCGCCCAGGGACACGACCACCTCGAGGTCGTCGACCACCACGATGCCCGTCGAGGTCCGCTCCACCGGCAGGGCGGCCGGGCGTGAGGCCCCGTCGAAGGGGGAGACCGGGCCGATGCCGTCGCCGAGGGTGAAGGGGCACGGGCCCTGCACCCCGGCGGGCGTCGGCTCGTCGGTGGCCGCGGCCACGGCCTCGTCGTCGACGGTCACCGAGCCGTCGCTGTCGCCGGCGGCCCGGACGACCGCCCCGCCGAGCAGGACGAGCGCGGCCGCGGCGCCCACGAGGGCGGCCCGTCGGGCCCGACGGGGCCGGTCCGGCGCCAGGAGGTCGACCCGGTCGGGCTCGGTGGCCCGGGCCGCGACGACGTCCCACTGGTCGGGGGGGTCGATGCGGTCGAGGGGACGGAACAGGTCGGGTGTCATCGGGTCAGCCCTTCGGGTCGGTGACGATCGGGACGGTCGGCTCGGTCGCCGCCCGCCGCGGTGTCGACGGGGTCGGTCAGCAGGGTGCGGAGGCGGCGGCGGGCCCGGGAGGCCTGGACCCGCACGGTGGCGGCGCTGGTGCCCATCAGGGCGGCGGCCTCCGGGGCGGGGAAGCCGGCGCCGTCGGTGAGGACGACCGCCCGTCGTTGCTGGTCGCTCAGCTGCTGGAGGGCGCGGAGCAGGTCGATCGCCTCGACCGGCACCGCCAGGCCCGTGCTGCCGACGACGACCTCGTGGTGCGCGTCGAGCGGCTCGGTCCGGTGCCGCCGGGCCCGGGCGAGGTCCCCGGCCGCGATGCGGAACGCGGCCCGCCACACCCACGCGGCCGGGTCGACGAGGGCGTCACCGCGTCGAGCGGCCTGGGCGAAGGCCTCGGCCACCGCCTCGTCGGCCACGTCGGCCGAGCCGCTCCAGGCGAGGACGGCCCGCCAGAGCCGGGCGTGGTGCTGCTCGTACACCGGCCGCAGCCGATCGAGCTCCGGGGTGGTCGTCACCGTCGCCTCCTCTTGCACCCCTCTCCAGGGGCGGTCGGGGGCGCGATCGTGAACAGGAGCCGGCGCGGATCGGTCATCCGTGGCGGGTGCGGCCCTGTCGTGCCGGTCCTACTCGGCCCCGAGGGCGAGGGTGCTCGTCGTGCCGTCGGGGTCGATGCGGGTGACGGTGGGGCGGTCGAAGCCCGTCACGTACAGCTCGCCGTCGGGGCCGAAGGCCATGTTGTCGCCGACGTCGGACTCGGCGGTGGCGAGCGTCCGGGCCGAACCGGTGTCGGGGTCGATCAGCGTCACCGTCGGCGGGACCCCGCTCAGGGCCGCGATCTCTCCGTCGGGCGTCCACCGGACCGAGACGGCGAGCGTGACGCCGGTGGCGACGACCTCGACCTCGCCGGTGTCGGGGGCGATGGCGATCACCTCGCCGGTGTCGGACACCGGGGCGTAGATGCGTCCGTCGGGCCCGACGTCGAAGCCGTTGATCAGCCCGGGGTCGGGGGCGATCTCGCGGGGGGCCTCGCCGTCGGCGCCGAGGGCGTAGACCCCCGTGCCCTGGAGGGTGCGGCCCACGTACACCTGGCCGTCGTCGTCGATGGCGATGGGGTTGACCCCGGTACCGGCGTCGGCGACCTGCTCGCTGTGGGCGTCGGCGGCCCACGGGTCGTCGATGCGCCCGACCCCGCCGGCCGGGAACTCGGTCCACCACAGCCGGCCGTCGCCGTCGAAGGCCAGGTCGTCGGGCGTCGTCACGCCGGCGTCGGCCCCGAGGCGGGCCAGGATGGCGCCGGAGCCGGGGTCGACGGCGATGATCTGGCCACCGGCCAGGTCGGCGACCCACAGCGTCCCGTCGGCGGCGACCCGGATGCCGTTGGCCCCCTGTGGTGGCGTCTGGTCGTCGAGCGGCGCCCGGGCCTCGTCGCCGGACTCGTCCCCGGCTGTCGTCGTGGTGGCCGTCGCCTCGCCGGTGGTCGTGGCGGCGGCGGCGGTCGTCGTCGGACCGGCGGTGTCGCCGTCGTCCTCGTCGGAGCAGGCGGTGCCGCCCAGGAGCAGGAGGGCGACGACGAGGACCGGACCGGCGGGGCGCATCCCCCGATCCTCGCCTACGTGCTGACCACGTCGAAGCCGAGGGCGAGGGCGACGGGGATCTGGCGGGGGTCGAAGGTGACGAAGGTGACCGGTCCCGGGAGGCGGTCGGCGGCGGCCAGGTGGAGGGCGTCGACGGTGCGGAGCGGTTGCTCCCGGGCCAGCTCGGCGGCTCGGTCGAGGCACAGGGCGTCGACCGGGACGACGTGGGTCCGCTCCCAGTCGTCGCGGATGGCCCGGCGGAGGCGGTCGCGGTCGAC
>CAYQGF010000430.1:0-3447 GCA_964416885.1 uncultured Iamiaceae bacterium | reverse complement strand
CGAGGTCGACCAGGGTGGCGTCGGTCGTCAGGTCGGTGAGCAGCCGCAGGGGCAGGGGCTCACCGACGGCGAGGGCCTCGACGACCTCCCGCGCGGGGGCGGACAGGCCGGCCAACCGGTCGGCCACCAGCTCGGCCAGCCGGGCCGACGGGCGCAGGCGCCGGGCGAACCGCCACACGCCCTGCTCGGCGGTCATGGCCCCGTCCTCGACCGCGCCCCGGACCAGCTCACCGGCGACCAGCGGGTTGCCCCCGCTCGTCTCCCAGACCGTGCGGACCGCGGCGCTGCCGAGGGGGCCGCCGGCGAGGGCGGCCGCCAGCTCCCCGGTCTCGGCCTCGGTCAACGGCCCGAGGTCGACCCGGTCGAGCAGGCCGTCCTTCCAGAGGGCGGTGACCGCGTCCGGCGCCTCCTCGCCGGTGCGGACGGTGAGCACCGGCACGGCCCGGGCGGTCGACGCCAGCTGGTGCACGACCGTGGCCGACGCCGGGTCGAGGAGGTGGGCGTCGTCGACCAGCACCACCGGCGGCTCCGGCCCGCCCAGGGCCGCGACCGAGCGGATGGCCCGGGCGACCAGGTCGGTCATCGACCCGGGCCGTTCCGCCGCCGGGGGCAGGATCGCGGCCAGGGCGCCGAGCGGGATGCTGGCCGCGGCCCGGCTGCCGACGACCACCGCGGTGGCCCGTCCGTCGTCGAGGAGGCGAAGGGCCTCGCGGGCGAGCCGGGTCTTGCCCTGGCCGGGCGGCCCGACGATGGCGACGCCGCGGCCGGGCCGGTCGCCGACCTGCGCCGCGAGCCGGGCCACCAGGTCGGCTCGACCGACGAAGGGCGCCACGGTGCCCAACGAGACCGAGTGCACCCTGCCGAGGGTACGGGGTCTGAGTAACCACGTACTCAAGACCGGGCCGGGGTGGTCGCCGATCCTGGCCGGGGATGACGGGACCGGCGGCCGACGGGGGTGGGGGCGAGAAACCTCGGCGCCGTGTCAACGCGACGGGGCGCTCCTCCGTCTCCGGCATGATGATCGGCCGGACCACGATCGAGGCCCAGTTCTCCGAGGCCTTCGACGACATGTTCCGTCGGGCGTTCCGCGTGGCCCAGAACATCCTCCGGGACCCGGCCAGCGCCGAGGACGTGGCGGCCGAGGCCACCGCTCGGGCCTACGCCCACTGGCGCCGGATCGGCGACCAGCCCTGGCGGGAGGGGTGGGTGGTCCGGGTGGCCACCAACCTGGCCCTCGACGTGGCCCGGAGCCGGAACCGGATCGCCGACCGGGCGCCCGCTGACCGGGTCGTCGACGCCGACGTGGCGTCACGGATGGTGCTGGTCGATGCCATGGCCCGGCTGCCCCGCCGCCAGCGGGAGGTCGTGGCCCTCCGTCACCTCGGCGACCTGTCCGAGGTCGACTGCGCCGCCGCCCTCCGCATCTCGACCGGCTCGGTCAAGACCCACCTGCACCGGGGCCTGGCGACGCTCCGCCAGCGCCTCGGCCCCGAGGTCGAGCTCGACGAGGAGGTGACCGTCGATGTCTGAGGCCCCTTCCGAGGTCTGGCCCGTCGCCACGCCGCGGGCCGAGGTGCTCACCCGCGTCGTGCAGCGGGGCCGGCGGATCCGCCGGGTCCGCCACCTGCTGATGGCGCTGGCCGTGGGCGGGGTCGTGGCCGTCGGGGCCGGCGGGTACGCCCTGGGCGCCTCCGGCCGGGTCGACGTGGTCGCCGACGGCACCGTCACCGTCCCCGACGCCACCGCGAGCTACCACGCCTGCCCCGGCACCACCCCGATCGGCGACCTCCACCGGGGCGACCGGGTGCTCCTGACCGGTCGCAGCGCCGACGGTGCCTGGTTCGAGCTGCGCTCCCCGATCGACCTGCTCGACCGGGCCTGGGTCCCGGCCACCGCCGTCACCCCGGACGCCGACGACGACCTCCCCGTCGTGGAGTGCGGCCTGACCGACGAGGAGGTGGCGACCGTCGACGGCGTGGTCGAGCCCACCGAGCCGGACGGGACCACGACGACCACCACGACCACCGACCCCGGGGCGGCGACCACCACGACGACCGTCCCCCCGGTCGACGCCACCACGCCGACGACGCCCCCGCCGGGCCAGCCGACCGTCCCCGGCACCCCGCCGACGGTGCCCCCCGGCCCGACGTCGACCACGGCCCCGGGCCCGGTCCCGCCCCCGACGTCACCGCCCCCGACCGCACCGCCCCCCACCCCGCCACCGGACACCACCGGGCCGACGATCAGCGGGTTCCAGCGGTCGGTCGCCGCCATCAACGAGACCGGCAGCGAGTTCTGCCTGCCCCCGGCGACCAGCACCGTGCGGGCCTCCGTCACCGACCCCTCCGGCGTCGGCTCGGTGACCCTCCACTGGAGCTTCGACGGGGCCGGCGGCCCGGTCACCGGCTCCCGTCCGATGACGCTCCAGGGCGGCACCTACCAGGCCACCCTCGGGCCGTTCCCGGCGACGACGATCACCACCCTCATCGGCCAGGTGACCGTGGGCTGGTCGGTCACCGCCGTCGACGGGGCCGGCAACGTCCGCACCGTGGCGGCACCCCCCGGCGCCGCCGTCACCCTGCACAACTGCTGAGGGCCCGCCATGCGTCGTCCGCTCCTCCTCGTCCTGACCGGCGTCGGCCTCGGTGTCGCCGCCGTCGTCGCCTTCGCCGTCGGCCTCCTGCTGGGCGACGCCGGTCACGACGACCGTCGCCTCGCCCTCCCCCCGGCCGGCCCCCCGCTCGCCATGGCCGTCCCCACCCCGGTCGCCACCGCCCCGACCGACGGCGAGGAGCCGGCCCCGACCGAGCCGGCAACGAGCGGTGACAACGGGGGCGGGGGCGCGCCGGCTGCCGCCGAGCCGCTCGCCGCGGTGACGCCGGTGTACGCCCCCGTCGGCCCGGTCGGTGCCGCTCCGACCGCCGAGCCGGCGACCGAGACCACCGCGACCACCGGGCCCGAGGCCGAGGGGGCGGCAGAGCCGGACGGCCCCGCACCGGTCGAAGGGGTCGAGGACCTGGTCGCCGGGGAGGAGCCGGAGGACGAGCACCTCCGCTTCACCGACCCGTGCGCCGGGGCCGCGCCCGGCGACGACGGCCCCGAGGGCTGCCCGGAGGGGACCGGCGCCGTCGTGCTGATGATCGACGACGACCGTCCGACCCCGCCGGCCCTGGCCATCGACGAGCCGTGGATGGGCCCGGCCTACCTGACCGAGGACCGCTGCCGGGTCGGCGTCGACGACGACGGCACGATCCACGCCGTCGTGTTCACCAACGTCCCGGCCACCCTGACCCTCACCCTCGACGTGCGGGGCGAGCACCACGAGGTGACGGCCGAGACCAGCGCCGAGGAACGGCTCCGCTTCACCGGGCGCCTGCTCGACGGCGAGCCGATCGACGGCTTCCAGGCCCACGGGGTGCAGACGTGCGTGTCGTTCGAGTCGGTGCC
>CAYQGF010000429.1:0-3456 GCA_964416885.1 uncultured Iamiaceae bacterium | reverse complement strand
CTTCGGCTGCGCCGTCGCCCTGAGCGGGCGGTTCGGGCTCGACCTCGACCTCACCAGGGTCACCGACGACGAGCGGGCGGTGCTGGCCGAGGCGACGGCCACCTGCCGGCGGATCCGCGAGGTCGTCCAGCACGGCGACCTCCACCGCCTGGTGTCGCCCATCGGCGGCACCCGGGCCGCGCTGGCCTACGTCCTCGGCGACCGCACCGTGGCCTTCCTCCACCGCCTCCCGGGCGACCCCGGCGGCGGTGAGGGGGTGCGCCGGCCCGGCCCCGCCGGACCGGACGGTCGCCTGACCGACCTCACCCCCGGCCGGGCCGAGGCGGACCGGCTCACCGCCCTGGTCGACGGCGCCGTCCCCTGGCCCACGGGCGAGCCCCCCTGTTCCACCGTGGTCGAGCTGGCCCGCTGAACCGTCGCTCGTCGTAGCGACGGGGTCGGCTCGTCATGACCGACGGTCGTGTTCGCCCCCACGGGCACTACCGGGCGGGCTGGCCGGCGAGGGCGGTGATCGCCGGGGGGAGCGAGGGCCGTTCCCAGCGTGGGGGCGGGTGCCACTCCTCCCAGCGGTCGCAGAAGGGCGGGCCCCGGCGCTCGAAGGCGGCGATGACGGCCTCACCCTCGGCCCGGATGGCGGCCGCCTCCTCGGGCGTGCGGAGCCCGAGCTCGACGGTGGCGGCCAGCTCGTCCTCGTCCTTCCAGAGCCAGGCCCCGGTGTCGTCGAGCCAGACGTCGAGGGTGTGGTCGTGGGTCCGGACGCCCTCGGCGGTGCGCCGCCAGGGCTGCTCCAGGTTGGCGTACCAGCCGGTGGGGAACCGCCACAGCGAGTGGGCGCACCCGGGATGGGCGACCCGAAGGATGCCGGCGCCCTCCCACCGCCGGAGGGCGAGGGCCCGGGGCGTGGTGAACCGCTCGGCCACCGGGCGGTCCCGGAGCGGCCGACCGTCGACGGGGACGGCGACCAGCCGGGGTGTGCCGGGCGCCAGCCACGCCACCAACCGGTCGGGGTCGTCGCGCACGACGGTGACGGGCGTGGTGTCGTTCCGGTAGCACCACAGGACCACGGTGCCGGCGGCCCACCGACCGAGGTCGGCCGTCGGTTCCTCCGGTCGCGGCGGCACGGGTCGGCGGCGGAGGTGTCAGTCGGCGGGGGTCAGGCCGACGGGGCAGCTCACACCGGTGCCGTCGAGGCCGCAGTAGCCGTTGGGCACCTTGTCGAGGTACTGCTGGTGGTAGTCCTCGGCGTAGAAGAACGGGCCGCCGTCGGCGATCTCGGTGCTGATGTCGCCGTAGCCGGCCTCGTGCAGCCGGGCCTGGTAGGCCTCCCGGCTCTCCTGGGCGAGGGCCAGGTCGTCGCCGTGCAGCCCGTAGATGCCCGAGCGGTACTGGGTGCCGACGTCGTTGCCCTGGCGCATGCCCTGGGTCGGGTCGTGGGCCTCCCAGAACACCTTGAGCAGCGTGGCCAGGTCGACCTTCTCGGGGTCGTAGACGACCAGCACGGCCTCGGCGTGGCCGGTCTTGCCCGAGCAGACCTCCTCGTAGGTGGGGTTCGGCGTGTAGCCGCCCACGTAGCCGACAGCGGTCGTCACCACGCCGGGGACCGCCCAGAACAGCCGCTCGGCGCCCCAGAAGCAGCCGAGGCCGAAGGTGACGGTGCGGGTGCCGGCCGGGAACGGCGGGGTCAGGGGGGTGCCGAGCACCGTGTGGGCGGCGGCGACGGGCATCGTGTCGTCCCGCCCGCGCAGCGCCCGCTCCGGCTCGACCATCTCGGTCTTGCGGAATCCGAACATGCCGCCAAGGCTACGGCGACATCTCCGTTCCGTGGGCGCGGACGGGCCGGAGCCGAGCGCAGGGAGGCGACCAGGCAGGCCGGAGTGGCATGATGCGGCCACCCGCGCGCTTCCAGGGGGACATCCATGCGTCGCACCACCTTCATCGGCCACGCCCTCGTGGCGGCCCTGCTCCTCGTGGCCGTGGCCGCGTGCGGCTCCGACGAGCCCGCGTCCGACGCCGGAGGGGGCGGCGACGTCCGGGTCGAGGCCCTCGACAACGTGTTCGGCGAGGAGCCCTACGTGGCCCGGGTCGCCGTCGGCGGCACCGTGACGTGGGAGAACCTCGGTCGCAACGACCACAACATCATCTCCAGCGACGGGGCGCCCTTCGGCGTCGGCGAGAGCGAGTTCCGGCCCGGCGACACCTACCAGGCGACCTTCGACGAGCCCGGCGCCTTCGCCTACTTCTGCTCGCTCCACGGCAACGCCACCGCCGGCATGATCGGGACGGTGCTGGTCGGGCCCGAGGCCGAGGCCCCCGCGCCGCCCCCGCCGCCGCCCGACGAGCTCGACATCGTGGCCAGCGGCACCACCATCCGGGTGCCCGAGGACCAGACGACGATCCAGGGCGCCGTCGACGCGGCCGGGGTGGGGGACCTGATCCTCATCGCCCCCGGCGTCTACAAGGAGGAGGTCCAGGTCCCGCGGGGCAAGGACGGCATCACCCTGCGCGGCCTCGACCGCGAGGGCGTGGTGCTCGACGGCGAGTTCACGCGGGCCAACGGCGTCCAGGTCGTCGGGGCCAACGGGGTGGTCGTCGAGAACATGACGGCGCGCAACTACACCAAGAACGGCTTCTTCTGGACCGGCGTCACCGGGTACCGGGGCTCGTACCTCACCGCGGTGCGCAACGGCGACTACGGCATCTACGCCTTCGAGTCGACCCGGGGCCAGATCGACCACAGCTACGGCGCGGGCAGCCCCGACGCCGGCTTCTACATCGGTGGCTGTCAACCGTGCGACGCCCTGATCACCGACGTGATCTCGGAGTGGAACGGCCTCGGCTACTCCGGCACCAACGCCGGCGGCAACCTGGTGATCGCCAACAGCGTGTTCCGGTACAACCGGGCGGGCATCGTCCCCAACAGCGGCAGCTACGAGCCCGACTACCCGCAGGACGACAACACCATCGTCGGCAACCTGGTCCACGACAACAACAACGGCGAGACCCCGGCCATCGACATCTCGATCACCGCCATGGGGAACGGCATCCTCGTCGCCGGCGGGATCAACAACACGATCGAGCGCAACCGGGTGGTCGACCACGACCTCGGCGGCATCGTCGTCATCACCTACCCCGAGAGCGCCGAGTACCTGTGGGAGGCCACCGGCAACGTCGTCCGCGGCAACGTGGTGCGGGGATCGGGCCTCGGCGACCTGGCCCTGTGGTTCGACGGCGAGGGCGTGGAGACCGGTGGCAACTGCTTCGCCGACAACGACGTCGAGACCAGCGCCCCGGAGGGCCTCCAGGACGAGGCACCGTGCCCGGCCGTCGACGAGGGCGACCTGTCCCGGGGGGCGTTCGACATCGTCAGCCTGGCCGTCAACGACGGCAAGCCGGAGTCGGTGCCCTACGAGGACGCGGTGCTGCCCGACATCGACCCGGCACGTCGGCCGGGTCGAT
>CAYQGF010000428.1:0-3457 GCA_964416885.1 uncultured Iamiaceae bacterium | reverse complement strand
CTCAGCGCCGCCCTCGGCATGGCCGCCTTCGAGGTCGACCTCCGCCACTACCAGTTCGGGTGGCGCCAGGGGGTGTCGATCCTCGCCGCCGGGGCGGTGGTGGTCGGCGGCCTGACCCTCGCTCCCGGCATCATCGACGGCCGCTGGTCGGTGCCGGGCAACGACCTCAACCGCTTCGTGTCCTCCACCCTCGCCGACGAGCCCGACGCCCGCATCCTCTGGGTCGGCGACCGCACGGTCATGCCGCTCGGCGGCCACCACTACGCCGACGAGGTCGTGCTCGCCACCAGCGAGGGCCCACCGGACCTCACCACCTCCTGGGCCGGCCCCCGCTTCTCCAGCACCGACCGGCTCGACCACGCCCTCGACGTCGCCGCCGCCGGCCGCAGCTCCCGCCTCGGGGCGCTGCTCGCACCCGAGGGCATCCGCTACGTGATGGTCCCCACGCGCTCGGTCCCGCTCGCCTACGCCGGCCGGGAGGCGGCCCCGCCGCAGTGGCTCGTCGACCTGCTCGCCGCCCAGGTCGACCTCCAGCGGGTCGACACCGACGCCTCGCTCCTCGTCTACCGCAACACCGCCTTCCGGGGCGTGGCCCACACGGTCCCGTCCGGCCAGGACCTGCCCGACGACCCCGATGCCGCGGCCACCGTCGACACCGACGACTGGGAGGACGTCGTCGTCGCCCGGGACGGCACCGACGGCTACGACCTCGAGGTGCCCGCCGACGCCGACGTGGTCGCGGCGGTGCCCGCGGCCGGGTGGGCCCTCGACGTCGCCGGCTCGTCCGACGACGGTCCCGGCGAGGCCTTCGGGTGGGCGGCCCGCTTCGAGGAGCCCGGCGCCGGCCCCGGCTCGTTGCGGTTCCACACCCCGATCACCTCGCTGCTCGGCGTCGCCCTCACCCCCGTGCTGTGGGTCGTCGCCATCGGGTTGCGGGCCCGGATGATCGCCCGGGCCCGCCGTCGTGCCGAGGCCGCCCGGCCCGCCCCACCGGCGCCCGAACCGGTGGTCGACCAGGTGGAGGCGGCGGCCCAGGCCGTCGCCGGTCTGGCCGAGCGAGCGGCCCGCGGCGACACGGGCGGTGACCGGTCATGACCCGGCGCTGGCCCCCCCTCGTCATCATCGGTGCCCTGCTGGTCGGCGGGCTCGTCGTCGGCCGTGGTCCCGGGCACCGGCCCGACGAGGGACCGACGGGGGCCGACCCGGCCACCCTCCTCCCGGTCGCCGCCCCGGCCGACGCCCTCGACGCCACCTGGTTCTGCGCCGGTCAGTCGGCCGGCGACGACACCCCGGCCGACGGCACCCTCGTCATCGCCAACGTGGGCGACACCGAGGCCACGGGGGTCGTCGAGGCCACCGCCGTCGGTCCCGACGCCGAGCCGGTGGTCGAGCCCATCGAGGTCCCGCCGCTCACCACCGAGAGGGTCCGGCTGGCCGACCTGGTCGAGTCCGACTGGGTCGCGGCCCAGGTCCAGGTGCGGGGCGGGACGGTCGTCGTCGACCGTGAGGTGACGGGCGAGCACGGACGCGACGCCGCTCCCTGTCACTCGCGGGGCTCGGGCGTGTGGCGGGTCCCGGCCGGCGCCAGCACCCGGGACGCCACCTCGACCCTGCTGATCTACAACCCGTACCCGGGGGAGGCCCAGCTCGACGTGGCCTTCACCACCGAGGAGACGGTCCGCACGCCGAGCGCCTTCCAGGGGCTCTCGATCCGCTCGGGGGAGCTGCTCGCCCTCGACGTGTCGGGCGTGGTGACCGAGCGGGCCACCATCGCCGCCACCGTCCGCACCCGCCGGGGCCAGGTCGTGGTCGACCAGGTCCAGACCTACGACGGCAGCGGCTCGGCCACCACCGACGAGGAGGCCGAGGCCGAGGGCTACGTGGTGCGCGAGGGCCTCGTGCTCGTCCCCGGCGTGCCCGAGCCGCGCACCGTGTGGTCGCTGCCGTCCGGGGTGAAGGCCGACTTCGTCCACGAGCAGGTCGTGATGTTCAACCCGGGTCGACGCGACGCCGAGGTCGAGCTGACCGTCGCCCTGGCCGACCCCGCCCGCAACGGCACCCTCGACCCGTTCCCGGTGACGGTCCCGGCGGGCGAGATCGAGGTGTTCGACGTCGACCGGATCGAGTCCATCCCGGTCGGGGTGACCCACTCGATCACGGTGCGCTCCGAGAACGGCGTGCCGATCGTGCTCGAGAAGACGCTCGCCGCCGCGGGGCGCGACGTGTCCTACACCGGCGTCGCCGGCTCGACCGGGTCACCGGTGGCGGCCTCCCGCTGGGCGTTCGCCTCCGGCCCCGAACCGGGCGTCGAGTCGGGTCGGGTCGTGGTCACCAACCCGGGCGACGAGGCGGTCGACGTCGACCTGACCTTCGTCGGGGACGGTGCCGCCGGCGCGGCCGGAGCGTTCAGCCTGGAGCCGGGCGCCCGTCGGGAGGTCCTGTTCGAGGACCTGGTCGAGGGGCGCACCACGCTCCTCGTCGACGCCGACGGGCCGATCGTCGCCGAGCGGCGGGCCTTCCGCGACGCCCGCCTGGCCGCGGCCGCGGCCGAGGACCCCGACGACGTCGACCACGGCCCCGGCCTGACCACCACCCTCGGCGTCCCCCTCCCTCCCGGCCTGGTCCTCCTCGACTGATCCCGACGCGTTCCGGCGGTCGGCTCCGGGACGGGATGTGGCAGCCTGACCCGAATGGAACGGGTGCTGCTGTTGGTCGGGCTGGCGGCGATCGCCGGTGGGGTGGCCTTCGTGCTCCGCCAGCGGCTGGGCTCCGATGCCCCGACCCGGCCGGCCTGGGTGGTGCCCGACCACATCGACCGGTCCGACCTCGACCGCCCCGACGCCCCCTGGATGGTCGCCGTGTTCAGCTCGGCGACCTGCCTGGCCTGCCGGGCAACGTGGGAGAAGGCCCGTCAGATGGAGAGCGACGAGGTCGCGGTGCAGGACATCGAGGCCGTGGCCGACAAGGCCCTCCACGAGCGCTACGGCGTCGACGCCGTCCCGCTGGTGGTCATCGTCGGACCCGACGGCGCCGTGGCCAAGAGCTTCCTCGGCGAGCCGACCGCCGCCGACCTCTGGGCCGCCGTGGCGGACGCCAGGTCGGAGACCGAGGGCGCCTGACCGCGTACGGGAAGTGCCAGGCACTTCCCGTACGCGACGTCAGTCGACGGTGGTGGACTCGACGCTCGGTTGGGGGTCGGCGGCGGCCATGGCGACCAGGCGCTTGACGGTGGCGCCGTCGATCGTCTCGTGCTCCAGCAGCGAGCGAGCGACCATGTTGAGCCCGCCCCGGTTCTCGGTGAGCAGGCTGCGGCAGCGTTCCTCGGCCTCGCGGAGGATGCGCTCGACCTCGGTGTCGATGATGTCGGCCATGCGCCCGCTGTAGCTGTCGCGCTGCTGGTGCATCAGGTCCTCGCCCAGGAACACCTGGCCGCTGCCGCCCCACGCCTGCGGGCCGA
>CAYQGF010000427.1:0-3462 GCA_964416885.1 uncultured Iamiaceae bacterium | reverse complement strand
GAGGGCCGCGACCACAGCTGGGCCACCGGCGTCTACTGGACCCTCACCGTCATGTCGACGCTCGGGTTCGGCGACGTCACCTTCACCTCCGACGCCGGCCGCATCTTCTCGGTGATCGTCCTGATCAGCGGCGCCCTGTTCATCCTCGTCCTGCTGCCGTTCGCCTTCATCCAGTTCGTGTTCCTGCCGTGGGTCGCCTACCGCGACGCCAGCCGGGCGCCCCGCAAGCTGCCCCCCGACACCGAGGGCCACATGGTCCTGCTCGGCACCGGCGTGGTGATCGAGGAGGTCGTCCGGCGCGCCCGCGACTCCGGCCTCCCCTACGTCCTGGTCGAGCCCGACCAGCAGCGGGCGCTCGCCCTCCACGACGAGGGGGTCCGGGTGATGGTCGGCGACCTCGACGACCCCGAGACCTACCGGGCGGCGCGGGTCGACCGGGCCGCCCTGGTGGCGACGACCCACATCGACACCACCAGCACCAACATCGTCTTCACGGCCCGGGAGATCAGCGACCGGGTGCCGATCGTCGCCACCGTGTCGACCGAACCCTCGGTCGACATCCTCGAGCTGGCCGGCGCCGACGTCGTCCTGCGGCTCGGGGCCATGCTGGGCGAGGCGGTGGCCCGGCGGATCGTCGGCCGCGACGGCCATGCCCAGGTGATCGGCGAGTTCGGCGACCTGCTGATCGCCGAGGCCGCGGCGAGCCACCCGGACCTGGTCGGCCGGCCGCTCAGCGAGTCCCAGGTCCGCTCCCGCTGCGGCGTCGACGTCGTCGGCCTGTGGGACAAGGGCCGGTTCCGGGCCGCCGACGCCCAGAGCGTCCTCGCCGCCGACGACGTCCTCGTGCTCACCGGCTCGGCCGAGCAGCTCGCCGCCTACGACCGCTGCTTCGGCGTCGAGCTCGGCCCCCGCCTGCCGGTGGTCGTGATCGGGGCCGGCCGGGTCGGACGGGCCGCCGGGGCCGCCCTGGCCCGGGGCGGCGTCCCCTACAAGATCATCGAGAAGAGGGACGAGCGGGTCCGCGACCCCGAGGTGTACGTGCACGGCGACGCCGCGGATGTCGAGGTGCTGGAGGAGGCGGGGCTGGCCGACGCCCGGGCCGTGCTGATCACGACCCACGACGACGACGTCAACGTGTACCTGACGATCTACTGCCGCCGGCTCCGCCCCGACGTGCAGATCATCGCCCGGTCGAACCTGGAGCGGAACGTCGCCACCCTCACCCGGGCGGGGGCCGACGCCGTGCTGTCGTACGCCTCGCTCGGGGCCTCCGCCGTCTGGAACGCGTTGGGCGACAACGACACCCTGGTGGTGGCCGAGGGGTTGGAGGTGTTCCGGGTCCCGGTGCCCAAGGCCCTGGTCGGTCGGTCACTGATCGACAGCGGCATCCGGGAGGACACCGGGTGCACCGTCGTGGCCGTCACCGACGGCGACCACCTCACCCACGACCTCCCGCTGACGGCGCCGCTCCCCGCCGATGCCGGCCTCGTCCTCATCGGCGACGACGCGGCCCAGCAACGGTTCCACGACCGCTACCCCACCCGCGCCTGGACCACGCCCTGACCCTTCGCCGTGGTCAGGCCAGGAGGTCGGGGGCGGCGAGGTCGAGGGCGTGACGGCTGTGGCGAGAGGCCATGGCCAGGAACATGCGGTCGCCGCGCTCGGTCCGTTCGACGAGCATCGACGCGGCGACGGCCATCACCAGGCCGGCGAAGGTGCCCCGGCGGTGCTCCTCCCAGCAGGCGTCCCAGCCGTAGCCGGTGACGCCGGCGGCGAGCAGGTCGTCGTGGTAGGCCCGCACCAGGTCCTCCTCGACGGTGCGCCGGACCTCGGGCAGCAGGCCGGCCCCGACGAAGTAGGCGACGTCGGCGAGCCCCGGGCCCACCGTGCAGGTCTGCCAGTCGACGACGCCCCGGATCGAGTCGTCGGCACCGATCAGGAGGTTGTCGAGCCGGTAGTCGCCGTGGACGACGGTGAGCGGCGCATCGGTCGGCGCCAGGTAGGCGGCCAGCCCGTCGGCGCTGAACAGGCGCTCCCCGACCTCGACGACGTGGGGCTCCAGGTCGGCGCCGTAGCGGTCGGTGAAGCCGGCCCACACCCCGGGCAGGAGCATCCCGAGGAAGGCCCGGTTGGCGGCCGGGTCGCCGGCCAGCCACTCCAGGTCGAGCAGGGTCGGGTCGCCCCAGCGGGGGGCGTGGAGCCGCACCAGCTCGCGCACCGCGGCCTCGGCGACCGCCGGCGTGGTGCCCTCCAACTGGTCGCCGACCCGGGCCGGGGCCAGGTCCTCCAGGAGCAGGACGAACGACGGGGTCCCGAGAGCGATGGCGGCGTGGTGCACCGCCGGGGTGGCGATCGGCAGGGTGCCGGCCAGCTCCTGGTAGAAGCGGACCTCCTTCTCGTAGCTGCGGAGGTTCACCGCGGTGGCCCGGCTGGTCGGGTCGGCCGCGGGGAGCTTGGCCACGAGGGTCGAGGGGGCGTCGGTCGGGCCGTCGTAGGCCAGCTCGACCCGCCAGCTGTCGCACATCTGCCCGGTGCCGAGCGGTGCCCGTCCGGCCGCGGTGACGGCCCCGTCGGCGGCGAGGGTTCCGCCGGCCCGCAGCGCCGCGGTGAGCCACTCCGGGGTGAGCAGCTCCGGCTCGTCGGCGATCGGCAGGTCGTCGGGCCGGACGGTCGGATCGGCGTCGCTCATGTCGGCAGCTCGCCGGGGACGGGGCAGCCCGGGAAGTAGCGGTGGTGGCGGGCGCCGGTGACCTCGTAGATCGCCGTGCCCTCGCGGCCGTCGCCGGTGCGCACCCGCATCAGGTTGAGCCCGCCCCGGTGGAAGGGCTCGTAGGGCCGGGCGAAGGAGCCCTCGGCCTCGACATCGACGGTGGTGCCGTCGGCGAGGGTGAACGTGCACGAGCCGGCCAGCCCGGCGACGGCCTCCCAGTCGTCGTAGACGATCGGCGCGCCGTCGGCGCCGGTCCAGTGCACGTCGTGGCGGAAGTCGACCAGCGGGACCGGGTCGCCGCCGCCGACCGGCGCCCAGCAGCCGTCGGTGTAGACCCGGGCGCCGTTCTCCAGCTCCCAGTGCCAGACGCCGAGGAAGCCGTCGTCGAGCTGGACCTGGAACCACAGCCACAGGGGGCAGCGGCCGTGGTCGCGGACGCCCCACGAGTGGTCGCGCTGGCCGACCCAGCCATCGACCTCGTAGGTGGTGCCGGCGACGGTGTAGCTGCCGGTGTAGGTGCCGGACTGGAGGATGTGGCGCTGGTCCCAGATCAGCTCGTCGCCGGCCCGCATCGAGCCCCGGCGCAGGACGTAGGGTGCGGTGCGGGCCCGGAAGGTGACGTCGACGCCGATCACCGACGTGTCCGGGTCGGCGACCAGGCGGACCTCCTCCCACGGGGTGACGACCTCGACCCGCGCCCCGCCGACCACGGCGGTGCTGGGGTCGTCGTCGAAGGGGCGGAGGTGGATCCC
>CAYQGF010000426.1:0-3463 GCA_964416885.1 uncultured Iamiaceae bacterium | reverse complement strand
CCCAGTCGTCGGCCCGGATGTGGGCGACCCCGTGGGTCGTCCAGCGGACGTCGGCCTCGTAGTTGGTGTCCCCCGTGACGGTCATGGCCGCTGAGCCTGGCATCCCCTGCGCCCGTCCTCGAACTTTGCGGGCTGTGTTCCGCGGGGCGGTCTTTCCTCTCGTCGTTCGGTCCTTGGATTCCTATTGAGTTGACCGGGAAAAGAGGAATCCCTATTGTCGACCAAGCCGATCGGGAATGGCTGATCGGGTGCTGCCGCCTTGGCGCGGCCGACGAAAGGACATCGATGAGAGCACGAGGACGCGCCGTCGTGGCCGTGGCCGTTGCGAGCCTGCTGGTCCTCGCGGCCTGCGGGGGCGGGGATGACGAGAGCAGCGGCGGGGGGACGACGACGCTGAACATCGTCGGCTTCGCCGTGCCCGAGGCGGCCAACCTGGCCATCGCCGAGGAGTGGCAGAAGACCGACGCCGGCAAGGACGTCCGGTTCGAGACGTCCTACGGCGCATCGGGCGACCAGAGCCGCAACGTGGCAGCCGGCCAGGCCGCCGACTACGTCCACTTCTCGGTGTCGAGCGACGTGACCCGGCTGGTCGACGAGGGCCTGGTGGCCGAGGACTGGGACGCCGGCGACAACAAGGGCGTGGTCTCCACCTCGGTGGTCGTCTTCGCCGTCCGTCCCGGCAACCCGCTGGGCATCACCGACTGGGACGACCTGGTCGAGGACGGCATCGAGATCGTCACGCCCAACCCGGCCTCGTCGGGCGCGGCCCGCTGGAACGCCCTCTCGGCGTGGGGCCACGTCATCGTCAACGGCGGCAGCGAGGAGGAGGCCGAGACCTTCATCAACGACCTCTACGCCAACGCCGTCTCGCTGCCCAACAGCGGCCGGGACGCCACCCAGGCCTTCACCAGCGGCACCGGGAACGTCTTCATCACCTACGAGAACGAGGCGATCCTGGCCCGCCAGAACGGCGAGGACTTCGACTACGTCGTCCCCGAGACCTCGATCCTCATCGAGAACCCCGGCGCCGTTCTGATCGACGCCGACCCGAAGGCGGAGGAGTGGCTCGACTTCGTCCTGAGCGACGAGGGCCAGCACCAGTTCGCCCTCAAGGGCTTCCGCCCGGTGGGCGACCCCGAGGCCGCGACGGTCGACTTCGAGGTCGACGGGGCCAACGACCCCGCCAACCCCTTCCCGCCGATCACCAACCTCCTCACCGCCGAGGCCGACTTCGAGGGCTGGTCGGCCCTGTCGGAGAAGTTCTTCGACGAGGACGACGGCATCGTCACCAAGGCCATCGAGGCCTCGGGGAACGCCGAGTGACGACGGCGGCGGCGGCCACCCCCACCGTCGGCCGACCGGCTCGCCGCCGGTCGGCCGCGGTGGGGGGCCTCACGCGGGCGTCGGGGCTCGGCCTCGGCGTGGCGATGACCTGGTTCAGCCTGCTCGTGCTGATCCCGCTCACCGCCGTCATCGTCACCGCCGTCGACGGGGGATGGTCGACGCTCACCCGCCAGCTCGGCACCCCGCAGACCCGCTCGGCGATCTACCTGACGGTGGGGACCGCCGCGGCGGTGACCGTCGTGAACGTCGTGATGGGGACGGTCATCGCCTGGGTGCTGGTGCGGGACGACTTCGTCGGCAAGCGGCTCCTCGAGGTGCTGATCGACATCCCCTTCGCCCTGCCCACCATCGTCGCCGGGCTCGTCCTGCTGTCGCTGTACGGGCCGAGCAGCCCGATCGGCGTCGACATCGCCAACCAGCGGCCGGCGGTGTTCCTCGCCTTCCTCTTCGTGACCCTGCCGTTCATCGTCCGCACCGTGCAGCCGGTCCTGGCCGAGCTCGACGGCGAGGTCGAGGAGGCCGCGGCGTCGCTCGGCGCCAGCCGGTTCACGACGTTCCGGCGCGTCACCCTGCCGTCGTTGGTCCCGGCCATCGCCGCCGGCGCCGCCCTCTCGTTCGCCCGGGGCGTCAGCGAGTACGGCTCGCTGGTGCTGCTGTCGGGCAACCTGCCGATGAAGACCGAGGTCGCCTCGGTGCGGATGCTGAGCAGCATCGAGAACGACAACCTGCCCGGCGCCACCGCGGTGGCGTCGGTGCTCCTGGTCGTGTCGTTCCTGGTGATCGTCACCCTCGACCTCATCCAGCGCCGGGTGGTGCGCCGTGGCTAGCCGGCGACGGCGCCGTCCCCGGACGGCTGTCACCTACGTGCTGCGGGCCGTCGTGGTCGTCTACCTGTTCCTGCTGGTCGCCTGGCCGGTGTCGCTGGTGGTCACCAACACGTTCCGCGACGGCACCGCCTCGCTGACCGACCTCCTCGGGGACCCCGACATCGTCCACGCCCTGCGGCTGACGGTGGTCGTCGCCCTCGTCTCGGTCGCCATCAACACGGTCTTCGGTGTCGGGACCTCGCTGCTGCTCGTCCGCTACCGCTTCCCGGGCCGGCGGCTGCTGAGCCCGCTGCTCGACCTGCCGCTGTCGGTGTCGCCAGTGGTGGTCGGGCTGGCGCTGATCCTCGTGTACGGCGGCCGCGACGGTTGGTTCGGCCCGACCCTCCAGTCGTGGGGGTTCGACGTCATCTTCTCGACCCCCGGGATCATCCTGGCGACGACCTTCGTGGCCCTGCCGCTGGTGATCCGGGAGGTCGTGCCGACGCTGGAGGAGGTCGGCGTCGAGCAGGAGCAGGCGGCCTGGTCGCTCGGCGCCACCAGCTTCCAGACGTTCTGGCGGGTCACCCTCCCGTCGATCAAGTGGGCCGTCGTCTACGGCGTGGTGCTCAGCCTGGCCCGGTCGCTCGGCGAGTTCGGGGCGGTGAAGGTCGTCTCCGGCAACGTCCTGGGCCGCACCCGGACCGCCACCCTCGTCGTCGAGGAGAAGTACCTCAACTTCGACAAGCCGGGCGCCTACGCCACCGCCTTCCTGCTCGCCATCGTCTCGGTGGCCTGCATCGTCGTCGTGTCGTTCGTCCGCCCCCAGGAGGGCCAGAAGTGAGGGAACAGCGATGAGCATCGAGGTCCGCCACGTCGGCAAGCGGTTCGGGGACTTCGTCGCCCTCGATGACGTCACCGTGTCGATCCCCACCGGCCAGCTCACCGCGCTGCTGGGCCCCAGCGGCGGCGGCAAGTCGACCCTGCTGCGGATCATCGCCGGGCTGGAGCACGCCGACGAGGGGCTGATCGAGATCGAGGGCGTCGAGGCGACCCACCTGCCGCCCCAGAAGCGCAACGTCGGCTTCGTGTTCCAGCACTACGCCGCGTTCAAGCACATGACCGTGGCCCGCAACGTCGCCTTCGGGCTGGAGATCCGCAAGCGGCCCAAGGCGCAGGTGCGGGAGCGGGTGCAGGAGCTGCTGGAGCTGGTGCACCTGGAGCAGTTCGCCGACCGGCTGCCGTCGCAGCTCTCGGGCGGGCAACGCCAGCGCATGGCCCTGGACCGGGCGCTCGCCGGCGATCCGACCGTGCTG
>CAYQGF010000425.1:1707-3467 GCA_964416885.1 uncultured Iamiaceae bacterium | reverse complement strand
AGGGTCTGGCCGGTCTTGAAGTCCTTGCCGGTGATCGGCACCTGCTTGGCCTTGGCCAGCTCCAGCAGGGCGGGCGTGTCGAGGTTGAGGTTGGGGGCGCCGTTGGCCATGGGGATGCCCAGCTTCAGGAGGGCGTAGGCGTAGATCTGGCTGGGGGCGATGTCGGGGTCGCTGTCGCGCAGGCCCTGCTCGAAGGCCTCCAGGCTCTGGTGGACGGCGGTGGGCTCCTTGTAGACCTCGGTGGAGCCGCACCACACGGCGACGAGCCGGTCGCAGCCGTTCTCCTCGCTGAAGCGCTGGATGTCGTCGGCCAGGGCCTCGGCCTGCTCCCACTTGGTGAGGCCGGTCTTGACGTGGTCACCGTGGAGGTTGCGGACGTACTCCTGCTCGAACACGGCGGGCATGGGCTTGATGGCCCGCAGCTCGTCGCCGAGCTGCTCCAGCATGTGGCCGTCGAGCACGCCGGCCCGGCTGGCGGCGACGTAGGCGTCGTCCTCGAACACGTCCCAGCCACCGAAGACCAGGTCGTCGAGGTCGGCGAGCGGCACGTAGTCGCGGATCAGGGGGACGTTGTCGTCGGGGCGGGGGCCGATGCGGATCGTGCCCATCTGGGTGAGCGACCCGATCGGCTTCGACAGGCCCTTGCGGATGGCGAGGCAGCCGGCGATGAAGGTGGTGCCGACCGCGCCCATCCCGGGCAGCAGGACGCCCAGCTTGCCGGTGGCCGGGGCGATGTCGACGTTGGGCTCGAGAGGCATGACATCGAACCTACGTCGTCACCGGCCGGTCGGCCCCCATCAAGGGTTGGCGCACATCCAGGCGGTGAGACGGAGGACGTCGCGTCCCGTGGCCGTCAGGCGCGAGGCCAGCTCGGCGGCCGGGGCGGTGGAGGGACAGAAGGGGCTGGCCGCCCGACGGATCGCCACGACCGCCGCCTCGGCCGTGCGCCCCATGGCCAGGCTGGCCTGGCTGCGAGCGGCGACCGTGTCCGGGGTCAGGCGCCGGGCCCAGAAGTCCCGGCCGGCGGCGTCGGGGGCCCGATCGAGGTGGACCTGGTAGAGCAGTCCGACCAGGCCCTCGACGCTCGAACCGGCCCGGTGGTAGGCCTCGGCGCTGGCGACCAGGTGAGCGGTGAGGGCCTCGACGGTCAGGTCGCCGGCCAGGCGGCCGGCCCAGTAGTCGCGGCCCGCCGGCTCGGCGGTGCGGCCCAGCACCTGCTGGTAGGTGAGGGCGACGACGCGTCGGCGACCTTCGGTGCTGCGGGCCAGGGCGTCGGCCACGGCCACCCGGCTGACGCCCGCCTCGAGCCGGCCGACCCAGTGGGCCAGGCCGCCGTCGTCGACCGACCGGCCCAGGACCGCTCGGTACGTCCGGCGGACGAAGTCCTCGTCGGTGGAGACGACCGTGACCGCCACACCGTCGCTCGTCGAGGTCACGTGGTCGCCGTCGCCGGTGTAGGTCGCCACCACCACATGGGCGCCGACCGGGAGGGCGTCGGTGGTCCAGGTCGCCGTCCCGTGGTCGAGGTCGACGACCGCGGTGACGGGGGCCCCGGCGCCCGCGGGGGTGGCGGTGAGCTCGACGGAGCCCGCCGGCGTGCCCACGGTGCTGGTGACGGACACCTCGATGGTCAGCGGCGTGCCCACCACGATCCGGTCGTCGGGCCCGACGACCGTCGTCACCGACCCGGCGGGCGCGACCGTGAACGACCGCACCACGTCCTCCGCCGGCCCCCAGTCACCATCACCCGCCTGGGACGC
>CAYQGF010000425.1:0-1607 GCA_964416885.1 uncultured Iamiaceae bacterium | reverse complement strand
ACCACGTCCTCCGCCGGCCCCCAGTCACCATCACCCGCCTGGGACGCCGTCACCACACACTCCCCCGCACCCGTCAACGTCACCACCGACCCCTCCACGGTGCACGCCCCCATCGAGGCAAAGGCCACCGGCAACCCCGACGACGCCGACGCCACCAGACCGAACGGCGCATCACCGAACACTCGGTCCGGCAAGGGCTCGAAGCTGATCGCCTGCCCGGCGACCTCGATCGAGAACGACCGCACCACATCCTCCGCCGGCCCCCAGTCACCATCACCCGCCTGCGACGCCGTCACCGCGCACTCCCCCGCACCCGTCAACGTCACCATCGACCCCTCCACGGTGCACGCACCATCGACCCTGAACGACACCACCAACCCCGACGACGCCGACGCCACCAACTCGAACGGCACATCACCGAACACTCGGTCCGGCAAGGGCTCGAAGCTGATCGCCTGACCCGCCCGAGCAACCGAGAACGACCGGACCACCGGCATCGCGGGCCCCCACACCCCGCCGCCGGGCTGGGTGGCGGTGATCATGCAGTCGCCCGCACCGGTGAGCGTCACCGTCACGCCCTCGACCGTGCACGCCCCCATCGAGGCGAAGGTCACGGTCAACCCCGAGGACGCGGCGGCCACCAGATCGAACGGCGCGTCGCCCACGACCCGGTCGGGCAACGTCGCGAAGTCGATCGCCTGGACCGCGCCGGCGACCAGCGCCGGTGACACCTGGTCCTCGGCGACCACAGTGCCGCGGCCCAACTG
Source organism: uncultured Iamiaceae bacterium (assembly GCA_964416885.1). Lineage (GTDB taxonomy): Bacteria > Actinomycetota > Acidimicrobiia > Acidimicrobiales > Iamiaceae > Iamia. The sequence goes on along the minus strand of CAYQGF010000425.1, from coordinate 840 downwards.
GCCGTTGCCGTCGTAGCCCCAGCAGAACCCCCCGCCCTCGGTCGTCACCCCACACGAATGCGAACCCCCGGCGGAGATGCCCGCCCACCGCACCCCGGCCGGCGTGTCCACCGGTGACGGCGACACCTGGTCCCCGGCGACCGCGCCGTTGCCGAGCCGACCGTTGGCGTCGTAGCCCCAGCAGAACCCCTCGCCCTCGGCCGACACCCCACACGAGTGCAGGTACTCGGCCGTCACGCTCGCCCACACCACACCCGACGGACCGTCTACCGGCGTCGGCGACTCCTGGGCACCCGCGACGCCCGCACCGTTGCCGAGCACGCCATTGAGGTCGCTGCCCCAGCAGAACGCCTCGCCCTCGGTCGACACCCCGCACGAGTGGTAGTACCCGGCCGTCACGCTCGCCCACGTCACCCCCGGCGGACCGTCCACCGGCGTCGGCGACTCCTGGGCGCCCGCGACACCGGCGCCATTGCCCAACTGGGCGTAGTAGTCGTGGCCCCAGCAGAACGCTGCGCCCTCGGTCGACACCCCACACGAATGCCGGTCTCCCGCCGAGATGCTCGCCCACACCACGCCCACCGGCGTGTCCACCGGCGACGGCGACACCTGGCCACCGACACCGGCGCCGTTGCCCAGCCGGCCATCGTCGTCGTTGCCCCAGCAGAACGCCGCACCCTCCGTCGTCACGCCACACGAGTGCAGGTACCCGGCCGAGATGCTCGCCCACGTCGCCCCCGGCGGACCGTCCACCGGCGACGGCGACACCTGGCCACCGACACCGGCGCCGTTGCCCAACTGACCAGCACCGTCGTCACCCCAACAGAACGCCGCACCCTC
>CAYQGF010000424.1:0-3482 GCA_964416885.1 uncultured Iamiaceae bacterium | reverse complement strand
CTCATCCCGGACCTTCGTTCGGTCCCCCCGCTCCAGCGTTGAGCCTGATCCGGGCGAATGAGCCGTTCGGCCTATTCGGATCGTCACCGCAGCGGACTGGCGAACACTGTACGTGGGCGCGCTACCACTCACAAGCGTCTGGAGCCACAATGAGTCCAACGGCCCACCTGGGCCGGGACGCGCTCCGCGAACGCCCGGCCACGGAACGGGGCCAGTTTGACCGCGCCGCCGACCGAGGTGGGGGATGGTCGGTGTCGACGGGCGACACCCGACGCTCAGCCGGTGAAGGCGGCCGCCTTGACGCCCCGCACCGCCAGCTCCCCCAGCAGCTCGCGGGCCACGGGGGAGGCGGCCAGGCCGTGGGCGCCGGGGCCGATGCCGAGGGACCCGTCGACCGCCGCCACCGCCGCCACCGCCGCCACCGCACCGGACGCCACGCCGGGCCGGTCGAAGGCGCCGTAGACGATCGACTCGAAGCGGCCGTCGATCCGGCCCCGGACCTCGGCCCGGACCGCCCCGACGGTGCCCTCCGGGTGGGGCCGGCGCAGCATCGGGAGCCGGGCCGTGAACCGGTCGCGCCGGGTGGCGGCCAACCGGGCCGTGACCCGCTCGACCGGGCCGAGGGCGTTGACGAGCAACAGGGCATCGGGCAACCCGGCCCGATAGCAGTCGGCTGCACCCACCGGGTCGGGGAACCAGCACAGCTCGCGGCCCGACCCGGCCGGGCGGCGCTGCCACCCCCCGTCGCGCCAGTCGACCGAGCTGCCCCTCAGCGCCTGGTGGTGCTGGCGGGCGCACGCCGGCCCACCGGTGCCGACGCGGGCCACGTGGACCTCGCTCACCTCGTCGAACAGGTCGACCGCATGGCGGGCCAGCAGGCACGTCAGCCCCGGGGAGAAGGCGGCCCCGAGCACGAGCACCGACCCCGACGCCTCGGCCAGCGGCCCGAGGTCGAGGAGCGCCTCGACGTCGGCGACGGCATCGGAGGTCGACACCACGGGGACACCCGCCTCGACGAGGGGGAGCGCCGCGGCCGGATGGGTGCCGGCCGGGAGGGCGAGCACGACCGCGTCGGCGTCCGGGGGCGCGGTGACCGTGGCGGGCTCGACGGTGGCGATCGGCCCCAGGGAGCCGGCCACCTCGCGCAGGCGGGCCTCGTCGGTGTCGCGGAGGAGGACCTCGTCGACCTCGGCCGTGGACGCCAACTGACGGGCGGCCCGGGCCCCGACGGCCCCGAGCCCGACGACGGCGACCCGCATCAGCGGAGGTCCGGCCCGGAGAGCTCGCGCCACCCACCCGACTGGGGCGGGGTGCCGCCCGACCCGCGCAGGCGGACGAAGGCGGCCACCAGACCGGCCAGCCCGAGGGCGACGAGGGCACGGCGCACCAGTGTCATGAGATCAGTCTCCCGGGGTCGGGGGTCCGGGCCCGAGGGGACCACCGGGTCCGATGCGTGGGGCTAGCTGGAATCGAACCAGCGACCTCACCCTTATCAGGGGTGCGCTCTAACCGACTGAGCTATAGCCCCGGAGCGGAGGACCCTACCGCCCGGTCCGGCCCGGACGCCACCCGCGTTCGGCCCCTCAGGCGTCGCCGTCGCGCCCGGACCGATCAGGCGGGCGAGGCGGCCGCCCGGACCGACCCTGGCGCGGCGCGGAACCGCCCTTCTGGCGCGGCGCCTGCCCCCGGGACCCCTGCCCCTGGGACGCCTGCCCTCGCGGCCGCGACCCCCGGGACGACGAGGCGGGCTCGGGCCGGGCGTCCTCGGGCGGCGGCGGCGAGGCGGGCGGGGACACGGGCACCACGGGCAGGGCCAGCGGTGACGGCGAGGCGGCCGCAGGAGCGGGCTCGTCGACGATCTCCTCGATCACCGTGAAGCGGATGCCCCCGGTGATCTCGCTGATCAGGTTGACCAGCGCCGTGGCCAGGACCAGGAAGACCGTCGCGGCCAGGGCGCCGACGGCGCCGATGAAGGCGACCTGCTCGAACATCCGCCCGCCCTGGAACCGGAAGTCCTCGAAGCCGGCGTCGCGGAGGAAGCCCTCGAGGTCATCGACCAGACCGGTGGTGTTGGCCAGCCCCCACAGCAGGGCGACGGCCCCGAGCACCACGCCCAACATGATCGTGTTGAAGACCAGGGCGATCTTGAGCACCGACCACAGCTCGATGCGGCGGACGATGCGGGTGACCCGCCGACCCCGCCGACGGGGGCGCCGGGCCGAGGGGGCCCGGAACGAGGGGGTGCTGACCGCATCGGCCATGGCATCGGCGACGGCAGGGCCGCGCCGACGGGTGCGGCGGGACGGATCCGGCGTCGTCGACCGGGGTGTGGCAGGGGCGGGCGAGGCCTCGAAGGACCCGGTCAGCCCGGAATCGACGGACACGGCGGGTCAGTGTACGAGATGGGCCCCCCTCCGTCGGTCTCGGCCGGCGACGACCGGCACCAGGTGCCCTCGCGACGGGCCCGCGCCGACGCCGTGGCCCGCCCCACCGTGACGGTGACGACGACCTCGAGGCCCTCGCTGCGGTAGCCCGTGACCCGACCGCCGTTGGCGCGAGCCTGCACCGCGGCCGCGGCCTCACCCTCGGCCGCACCGGCCAGGGCGGCGGCATCGGCGGCGGTGCGCGCCCGGGCACCGTCGACCACGATCGACCCCGCCGTCACCACCGCGAGCACGACGACGACGGCCACCAGCAGGGCCACCGCGACCAGGGGCGCGGCCTGGCCCCGCTCCCCTCCGACGGGTCGGACGGGACGCACGGCGTGACGGATCGGTGACATGGGACCTCCGAGGTCGCACGGGTGGCTCGGCCCCCGGGAGGGGGCGATCCGGCCCGGAGGGCCGTCGGAGGGGGAAGAGGTACGGTCAGTCCTCGTCGTCGTTGCTGAGCACCGGGGCCACCGCGGCGACGGTCTGGCCGTCGTCGAGGTTCATGACCCGGACGCCCGTGGCGTCGCGTCCCTGGGAGGAGATGTCGCGCACCGGCATGCGGATCACGACCCCACCCGAGGCCACCACGAAGATCTCGTCGTCGAGGCCCACCATGAAGGCGGCCACGACCTTGCCCTTCTTGGCCGTGAGCTTGATGCCCCGGACGCCCTGGCCGCCGCGGCCCTGGGCGTTGAAGTGCTCGAGCTGGGTGCGCTTGCCGTACCCGGCGTCGGTGACGATCAGCATGGCCACGTCGTCGCGGCACACGTCGCAGGACACGACCTCGTCGCCGTCGCGCATCTTCATGCCCCGGACGCCGGCCGCGGCGCGGCCCATGGCCCGGACCTCGTCCTCCGGGAAGCGGATGGCCTGGCCCTGACGGGAGATCATCAAGATGTCGGCCCCGCCGTCGGTGGGCAGCACCCGGACCAGCTCGTCGCCGTCGCGCAGGTTGATGGCGATCAGCCCGGTGCGCAGCGACGAGTCGTACTCGCTGAACCGGCTCCGCTTCACCTGGCCCTGCTTGGTGGCGAAGAACAGGTAGGGCTG
>CAYQGF010000423.1:1343-3497 GCA_964416885.1 uncultured Iamiaceae bacterium | reverse complement strand
TCCGGCCAGTGGGCCTGGGCCACCGGCGTGGTCCAGGGCCGGCCCGTGGTCGTCGGTCGAGTGCCAGGCGATCAGGTCGTCGATCGAGGAGAACTCCGCCGGGTCGGCGGCGGCCCGACGGGTCGCCCCGATCAGCCACCAGCCGTCGTCGGCGACGAGCAGGTCGGCCCGGAGCGAGGCCACGACCCCGGCCGGCTCCAGCTCGCCCCCGTCGGTGGCGATGAACAGATGGGTCTCGCCCTCGGCCAGGCGCGCCTGGTCGGCCGTGAGGCCGGCATCGGCCCACGAGCGCCGCTCGGGCTGGCACGCCTCGTCGTCGCCCCCGGAGCCGGCGGCGCCGGGGACGGTCGAGGACGGCGGCATGGTCGGGACGGCGGCGTCGGCGGCCTCCCCCGCCTCCCGGGCGGCGATGTCCTCGAGGGCGGCGGCCTGCTCGGGCGTCATCTGCGTCTCGTCCGTCATGCAGTCGGGGAAGCGGACCAGGCCGCCGACGTCCGGCATCCACACCCCCGACGTCGCGTCGTCGGGGACGAGGAGGGTCGGGTCGACCTGGCCCTCGACGGTGACCGCCACCACCGTGGTGCCACCGGCGGTGGCGACCGAGGTCCCGTTGGTCCAGACCTTCCCCGGGAAGCCCTCGCCCAGGGCCGCCAGGTCGAGCGGGACGTCCGCCGCGGACCAGTCGCCCCCGCCATCGGTGCTGGTGGCGACGGTGACGCCGACGACCTCGCCGCCGGCCGCCGAGGTGCCGACGGCGTACAGCGTGCCGTCCGTGGCCGCCAGGCTCGACGGGTACAGGCCCTCGGGCAGGGCGACCTCCTCCCAGTCGGTCCCCTCGGCGCCGTCGGCGGAGCGGTAGAGGCGTCGCGGCCCCGACGAGTCCGTCTGGCCCGGTGCGGTCGACAGGCTGTAGACGGCCCCGTCGGCGACGACCGGCTGCTGGCTCCAGCCGAGCCCGGCCTGGGAGCCCACGAGCGTCCACTCCAGCGGCGAGACGGCCTGCGCCACCTCGCCCTCGCCGGCCTGCTCGGCCGGGTCGGTGCCACGCGGCCGGTCGACGACGATCAGGGCGCCGCCGGCGAGGAGGGCGGCGGCGACGCCGGTGCGGGCCGCGGCCCGACGGCGCCGCCGGTGGCGGGCGGCGCGGGTGACGGCCCCGAGGTCGCCGGGCGGGAGGTGGATGTCGGTGGCGCGGGCGCGCAGGTAACTCTCGATGTCGGCGTCGAAGCTCATGGCTGCTCCTGGTCGGGACGAAGGTGGGCGAGACGGGCGGCGAGCACCCGGTTGGCGCGGGAGAGGCGGCTCTTGACCGTCCCCTCCCGGATGCGGAGGGCGGCCGCGGTGTCGGCGACCGACCACCCGAGGAGGTGACGGCACACGACGACGGCGCGCTGCTTGGCGTCGAGCTCGGCCAGGGCGGCGGAGATCGACGGGTCGGCCACGCCGGGGTCGTGGGCCTCGGGCTGGTACAGCCGGTGGGGGCTGCGGCGCCGCTGGCGGAGCACGGACAGCGCCCAGTTGACGGCCACCCGGTACACCCAGCCCTCCGGGTTGCCGGTTCGGATGGACGCCCAGCGGGCACAGGCCCGGGTGTAGGCCTCGTCGGTCGCCTCGGCGGCCAGGTCGGCGTCACCGATGGCCAGGGCGATGGCCCGCCCGAGGTCGGACCGGGTGCCGAGGTAGAAGGCCTCGAACGACGGGGTGACGGCATCGAGCGTCGCCGCGTCGACCGGGATCGTCAGGGGCACGTCGGGGTCGGACCGCAGGTGGTCGGCGCCCTCGCTCGGGCTCCGGTCGGGAGCCGGGTCGGACGCGGCAGGGTGGCGAGCGATCACACCAGACCAACGCCGGACGGCACCGATCGGTTCCACATCTCCGCCTCAGCGCCCGGCGACCAGGCGCTCGACCTCGTCGATGCGGGGGTCGTCGGGGGCGATGGCCCGGGCCCGGTCGAGGGCGGCCCGGGCCGCGGCGTCGTCACCGGTCGCGGCGTGGAGCAGGGCCAGGTCGAGGGCGGCGTCGGGCCGGGCGGGGGTCAGCGCCTCGGCCCGCGTCCAGGCTCGGGCCGCGGCGTCCGGGTCGCCGTCGAGCCGGGCCGCCTCGCCGGCGAGGAGCCACAGGTCGCCCGAGACCGGGTCGGCGTCCAGGGCGTCC
>CAYQGF010000423.1:0-1333 GCA_964416885.1 uncultured Iamiaceae bacterium | reverse complement strand
TCCTCGACCGCGACGCGGGCGACAGCCGCGTCGGCCGGCACCTCGGTGGCGGCGGCCCGCTGGACCAGGAGCCGGGCCCGCTCCCGGCGGACGACCGGGTCGTCGGGCGAGACGGCCGCGGCGTCCTCGACGGCCGCGAGGGCGGCCTCGGTGCCCTCGCCCGCCGCGACCCGGGCCCGGGCCCGCAAGAGGTGGAGACGGACCTCGTCGGGCCGGCGGGCCACGGCATCGTCGGCCGCGGCGAGCGCGGCCCGACCGTCGCCCACGGCCAGGGCATCGACGGCCCGCCCGGCGTCCCGGTCGGCCAGCACGTCGCGCCCGCCGGCGACCGCGGCCACCACGGCGAGCGCCGCACAGGCCCAGCGGGCCACGCGGACCGCGCCGTGCGGGGACCGGGCCGGGCCGTGCGGGGACCGGGCCGGGGCCGGCCGGGGCTGGGCCACGACGACGCCGGCGAGGAGCCAGGCCACGGGCTCGACCTCGGCCAGCGGGAAGAGCGTGAGCTGACCGACGACGTGGGCGACGAGGGCGGCGGCGACGCCGGCCAGGGCGGGCGGGCCGTGGCGCACCAGGGGCATGCCCCGGCGCAGGACGATCGCCCACACCGCGAGCCATGCGACCAGGCCAGGCACCCCGCCGGCCAGGGCCAGGTCGAGGGGGGCGCTGTGGGCCCGGTCCGGGAGCGGGTCCCGGCCGTGGGCGGCCTCGTACCCCTCGTCGACGGCCCCCGGGAAGGCGATCCGGTAGCCCTCGGGGCCGACGCCGAGCACCGGGTGGTCGGCGACGACCCGGGCCGCGACCCGCCACTCGTCGAGCCGCGCCCGGCCGCCCGGGGCATCGGCGTCGCCGAGAGCGACGAGACGGGGCCCGGCCGGCGTCGCCACCAGCACCATCCCGACCCCCACGACGGCCGCGGCACCGAGCCCGACCTTCCACCGCACCGGCGCGGGCCGGACCAGGAGGACGACGACCGCGGCCCCGGCCACCCCCACCCACGCCGAGCGGGCGCCGGTGCCGACCAGGGTCAGCGCCACCAGCACCGCCGCGACCCCGGCGAGCGCCCGCTCCACCCGCTCCCACCGGTCCGCGCCCCCGTCGTACCCGTGATCAGGTTCCCCGCCCGAGGGGGGAACCTGATCACCGGTACCGGGGAGGGCCAGACCGACGAGAACGGGCAGCAGGAGGGCACAGGCCGCACCGAGGTAGGCCGACGACCCGAACGTCCCGGTGAGACGGGTGCCGACGGCGAGCACGGCGGGCTCCCACCCCAGCGCCTCGGCCAGCCCCACGGCCCCGACCCGCTTGGCACGAGAGCCGTAGCTATTAAAGATTT
>CAYQGF010000422.1:0-3507 GCA_964416885.1 uncultured Iamiaceae bacterium | reverse complement strand
ACCGACGCCATCGAGGAGCTGACCCGCCCGGTCGACGCCATCAAGCACCAGGCCAAGACCGTCACCGTCGGCATCTCCCGCAGCGACGAGGGGCTGATGCAGGTCCCGCTGGTGGCCGCCACGCTGGAGGCGGGGGCCTCGCGCGACCGGGTCAGCTACCGGGCCCTGCGCACCCTGGCCGGGCTGGACCCCGCGGTGGAGGAGGTCATCGGCTTCACCCGCTACGCCATCGAGGGCGACATCGAGAGCCACGAGGCCACGGTCCGGGTCGTCGACCGGGGTGGCATCTCCCGCGACCTGCCGATGCGCACCGTTCGCAACCCGGTGCTGCGCGGCACCAAGCACCGGGTCGCCATGGAGCGCGAGGTCACCGTGGCGGTGGGGCGCAGCGATGGCCGCACCGTCGTCATCGTCCCCGAGGTCCGGGGCAACGAGTGCACCGGGCTCACCCTGCTGCACTGCCGCTTCGCCGGTCGGCTCCCCGCCGCCCGGGCCCGCTCGGTGCTCGAGCAGTACCGCACCCGGTTGTCGGCCCTCACCGACGCGGTGACCGAGACTGAGCCCACGTTCCGCGACGACCTGCTGGGCGAGATCCCGATGATCGAGTTGCTCACGTCGCCGGTCTACGTGCTGGCCGAGCGGTGGCGGTCGTCATGAACCTGGTCACCGCGCCACCGCACGGGTGGCGCGCTGACCAGGTTCTCCCGAAGGTGGTCACCGCGCCACCGCATGGGTGGCGCGCTGACCACCCGGTCGGGGGCCGGGCCGTTGTGAGCCGCCGGTGATCGGGCTCGGCACCGACGTGGTCGACCTCGATCGGTTCCGGCTCGCCCTCGACCGCACCCCGTCGCTGCGCGACCGTCTCTTCACCGAGGGCGAGCGGGCGCTGGCGGCCAGCCGGCGCGACCCGGTGCCGGCCCTCGCCGCCCGCTTCGCGGCCAAGGAGGCGGTGATGAAGGCCCTCGGCGTCGGCCTGGGCGCCTTCGACTGGCACGACGTCGAGGTCGTGCGGGAGGAGTCGGGCCGGCCCACCCTGCGGGTCACCGGTCGGGCCGCGGCGCTGGCCGACGCGGTCGGGGTGGAGCGCTGGCACCTATCGCTGTCGCACTCCGACCTGGTCGCCACCGCCGTGGCCGCCGCCGAGGGCGCCGAGTGACGACCTCGGTGGCGTCGGCCGCGGGCGCCCCGGACGAGGTCGGGGAGGGCGACGGGCCCCGCCCCAGCTGGCGTTGGGGCTGGCGCCACATCCCGGCCCTCGACGGGCTCCGGGGCGCGGCGGTCGCGGCCGTGTTGCTCTACCACGCCGGTCACCTCGACGGCGGCTACCTGGGCGTCGACCTGTTCTTCGTCCTGTCGGGCTTCCTGATCACCTCTCTGCTCCTGGCCGAGCACGACCGCACCGACGGCATCAGCCTGGGCCGCTTCTGGGAGCGGCGCGCCCGGCGTCTGCTCCCGGCGGCCCTGGTGCTGCTGCTCGGCGTCGCCGTCTACGCCTGGCTGTTCGCCCGTCCGGTCGACCTCCGCACGATCCGGGGCGACGGGTTGGCCACGCTGTTCTACGTCGCCAACTGGCACACGATCCTGCGCGGCACCAGCTACTGGGACATCTCGCTGGCCCCGTCGCCCCTCCAGCACACCTGGAGCCTCGCCATCGAGGAGCAGTTCTACGTCCTGTGGCCGCTGGTGGTGGTCCTGGTCGCCCGGCGTTCGAACGACCTGCGCCGGGCGATCGGCCGGCTCGCCCCCGTCCTCGCCGCGGTGTCGGCGGCGCTGTTCGTCGGGCTGCACCTGTCGGGCGCGTCCGACACCCGCGTCTACGAGGGCACCGACACCCGCGCCGCCGCCCTGCTCCTCGGCGTGGCCCTGGCCGCCCATCGGGAGCGGCTGGCGGGCTGGGCCTCGGCCCGGACGTTGGAGGTCGTCGGCGTCGTCACCGCGGTGGTGCTGGGCGGGCTCTGGGTGGGGCTCGACGGCCAGTCGCCCTGGCTCTACCGGGGCGGGCTCCCGGTGGCGAGCGTGCTCGCGGTCGTGGTCATCGCCGCGGCCAGCGCCCCGGGTTCCGCCGTCCTCGGACGGGTGTTCTCGGTGGCTCCGCTCCGGGGCCTGGGCGTCATCAGCTACGGGCTGTACCTCTGGCACTGGCCGGTGTACGTCGCCCTCGACCAGCGCAACGGTACCTACCCCTTCCTCGGCGACCTGGAGCTCCGGGGCGCCGCCCTGCTGGCGGCCAAGCTGTCGCTGTCGCTGCTGCTGACCCTGGTGTCGTACGCCGTGATCGAGAGGCCGATCCGACGAGGTGCCCTCCCGGGGTGGAAGGGCGCAACCGTGGTCGCCGTCGCGGTGCCCGTGGTCGCGGTCGCCCTCCTGGTCGGCACCCGCGGCGCGGTCGACGTGCCCGGCGAGGGGTCGGAGGTCGGCCAGACCGAGGTCGTCGTCGCCGACGCCCCGACCGTGCTGTTCACCGGCGACTCGGTCGCCCTGTCGGTGGTGACACCGATCGTCCGGGACCCCGAGCGCTACGGCATCAACCCGCTCAACGCCGCCCGCCCCGGGTGCGCCCAGGTGGCCCAGGGGCGGCCGGCCCAGGACTGGGTCGGGAACGAGGCCCATCCGCCCCCGTGCGCCAGCGCCCTCGACGGGGCCACCGAGGAGCCCGACGCCGTGTTCCTCTACATCGGCGCCCGGCCCAACGACGCGGTGCAGGTCGACGGTGACTGGGTGCAGGCCTGTGACCCCCGCTTCGACGCGGCCTACCGGGAGGCCATGATCGGCCTGCTCCGGGAGGCGACCGGCGACGGCGCCCGGCCCAGCGTCGTCGCCACCATCCCGCCGAGCGGGCGCTACGCCATCCCGGTCGAGGGGGCCCAAGAGCGCATCGACTGCGTCAACGTCCAGATGGCGGCCGTCGTCGAGGCGGTGCCGAACGCCCACCTGCTCGCCATGGCCGACCTGGTGTGCCCCGACGGGCCGCCGTGCCGGGAGGAGCTGGACGGCGACCCGATCCGCTCCGACGGGCTCCACTACGACGACGGTCCCGGCGGCGCCCGGGTGGCCGACTGGGTCGTCGAGCAGATCGCCACCCTCACCGGCATCGCCCCCAAGCCCCCCTCGTAGGCCGCCTGATCCCCGAACTGGGGACGATCCCGGTGGCCCTGGCAACCGGAATCGTCCCCACTTCGCTCAGGGGGTGGGCATGAGCGAGGCCAGGATCGGTGCCCAGTGGGGGCGGTGGAGGTCGTGGGCCCCGCCGTCGACGAGGTGGAGGGCGGCGTGGGGGAGGAGGCCGGCCCACCAGCGGGCGAAGGCGGGTGGGGTGACCTCGTCGGCGGCGCTGGCCCAGATCGTCACCGGGACCGAGGCGGGGACGGCGGCCAGGTCGACGTCGGGCGGGGCGGCCTGGATCGCCACCTCCTGGTGCAGGCCGTCGAGCCCGAGGGCGACGCACTCCTCCTCGGCCGGCCCGTCGACCGGGGTGAACGGGGCGACCTCGGCGGCCACCTCGTCGGG
>CAYQGF010000421.1:0-3510 GCA_964416885.1 uncultured Iamiaceae bacterium | reverse complement strand
ACAGGTCGGCCCGGACGAGGATCGCCCCGCCGGACACGTAGAACACGTCGCGCACGGCGTCGTGCTGCTCCTGGTCGAGCTCGCCCGGCTCGGCCGACGGGGCCGGGATGCCGGTCTTGTCGACCGCACCGCCGACCGACCGGATGCGCCGGGGGTCGTGCCAGTCGAGCAGCTTCGGCCCGAGCACACCGCCGTTGGTGCGGAAGGCCTCCTCGACCAGGGCCCGGACCGCCCCGGGCTCGAGGGCGACGTCGTCGTGGCAGAGCAGGTAGAAGGCGGCGCCCTCGACCAGGTCGAGCACGGTGTTGGCAGCGGCGCCGTAGCCCGGGTTGGTGTCGAGGCGCTTGATGCGGGCCTCCGGCAGGACCGAGGCGACCCGGGCCGACGGGTCCTCGGTGCTGGCCGCGTCGACGACGAGGACCGACAGGCCCTCGTAGGTCTGGTCCCGCAACGAGCGCAGGACGTCCTCGAACCACGGCCCGGGGTCGTGGGTGACGACGACGGCCACCACGGCGGGGGCGCCGGCCGCCCCCGACGGCGCCGCGGGGGCCTCGGCAGGGGGCTTGGCGAGGTCGGTCACGGGCGCTCCAACCTACTGCCTCGCCCCCGCCGACCTCGGCACCCCGCGGCCACCGGTCCGGCCCACGTCGGTCGGGTGCGACGGGGTTCACATCGTCGAGTGCTTGCAACTGTTAGCGATCTGTGTAGGGTGAGCAAGCAGATACGGACGACACCCCCCGAGGAGCCCCCCGATGCCCGAGATCACCGCTGACGATGTCACCCGAGTCGCCAAGGACGCCCTGTACGTCGGCGTCGGTGCCGGCGTGATCGCCTTCCAGAAGGCCCAGGTGCAGCGGGTCGAGCTCACCAAGACCCTGAAGGCGCAGGCCACCGAGGCCAAGACCCAGGTCGAGGGGCTCACCGCCCAGGCCGAGGCCGTGCTCGCCGAGCTCCGCACCAAGGTCGAGGGCCTCCTCGGCTCGCTCGACACCGACGACGTGGTCGGCGAGGTCAAGTCCCGGGTCGAGGCCCTGGCCAGCACCGTCGACGGCCGGGTCAAGCTGGTCGAGGAGCGGCTCGACTCGGTCGAGGAGCGGGTCGAGGCCCTGCTCGACGACATCGAGGCCAAGCTCCCCGAGCAGGCCCGCGAGGTCGTCAAGCAGGCTCGCGAGACCGCCAAGGACGCTCGCGACCAGGTCCGCTCGGCCGTCGGCCGCGCCGCCTGACGCAGCTCGCCGAGCACCGGGTCGAGCTCGACCCGGCAACCGATCACCGTCGGCTCCGTCCCCCGAGGCCGACGGGACACGCGACCGCCGTCAGGCGGGAGCGGTCCGAGGGCCCGGATCACCCCCTGGATCCGGGCCCTCGTCGCGCCCGGGGCCGAGGTGCCGTCAGGCGACCCGGTTGCGGTACTCGGGGGTGTTGAGGAACTGCTCGATCAGCCGTTGGGGCGAGGTCCCCCGGTCGACCAGGCCCACCCAGTAGGCGTAGCCCGAGGCATCGGGGGCCCGGGCGAGCAGGCCGACGTAGGCCATCGCGACCTGCACCTCCGAGCGCAGGTTGGTGACGGCCGACGTGGTGGCGCTCAGCTCCGCCGCCCACTGGGCCTGGCCCACCGCCGCGATCCGCTGGAGCGCCGTCGACCGCTCGGTGGTGGTGGGCGTCCGGCCCGTCAGCCGCGGGAAGACCGCGCTGACGAGCGCATCGTCGGCCGCAGGGGGCAGGTCGGCGAGGATCTCCTCGGCCACGGCCGCCGTCGCCGACGGGTCCCGCTGGAGGACCGCCATGCCGGCCCGGATGTCGCTGGCCGGGCCCGGTGTCCCGCCCTTCAGGCCGATGTGCAGGCGCACCACGGGGGCCGCCACGCCGCCGAACTCGGGGCTGTTCATGAACCCGTGGACGACCCGGGGGCCGGTCCACGTGGTGCGGAGCCGGGCCGTCCAGTAGGCCAGGCCGCTGGCGTCGAGGTTGCGGCCCAGGAGGTCGCGGTACTGCTGGGTCACGAAGGGGCGGGCGCACGGGAACGGGTGCCACGGGGCACGGTCGGGCAGGACCGAGCCCCGCCGCGGGCCCCGTCGGAACTGGGGCCAGTCCTCGGCGCACAGCTGCTCGCCGGTGCCCAGGACCTCCGAGCGGACCTCGACCGGGGTGGTCCCCGACCGGTAGATCCCGGTGTGGACGATCACCGCCTCGCCGTTCAGCTCGCTGATGGCGGGCACGTTGGCCGCGATGGCGTAGTTGCCGGCGAGCGGGTACTCGGCCTCCAGGGTGCCGTTGCCGGCGGCGAAGACCCGGATGCGGCGCTCGTTGGTGGCCACGACCTCCTGCACGCCGTCGTCGTCGACGTCGGCGATGGCCACCCCGTTGTGGGTCCCGCTGATCGGGCAGTTCCGGGAGGTGGAGTTGCAGACGGCCCACCGCTGCGAGCCGTCGGCCTCGAAGGCCCGGACGTAGCCGCCCTCGGTGGCGACGACCACCTCGCGGGCACCGTCGTTGTCGATGTCGGCGATCGCCGGCTGCTGGAGCACCTGGCCCGACACGCTGATCGGCCAGCCCGGGAGCGGCCGGCGGGTCGTGAGCGTGTAGGCGTACACCCGTCGGGTCGTGGCACTGGCCGGGAAGTTCGACCCGGTGCCGAACACCGCCTCGAGGCGACCGTCACCGTCGAGGTCGGTGACCGCCGGCGACGACCACACGGTCTGGCCCGGGATCGAGATCGGGTACCCGTTGAGCCGCGACCCGTTGGCGCCGTTGAGCGCCCAGAGCAGGCCGCCGGCCGGGGCGCCGAAGGGGTTGCCGGCCCAGATGTCCCCGCCCAGCACGACCTCGTTGCGACCGTTGCGGTCGATGTCGACGATCACCGGCGAGGACCAGAGCGTGTCCTCGAGGTAGGTCCGCCACAGGAGGGTGCCACCGCGGCTCCAGGCGTAGACCGTGTGGTCGAAGCTGGGCGCGACGATGTCCTTGATGCCATCACCGTTCACGTCGCCGACCGCGGGGGTGGCGAAGAACCCGTCGGGCCGGCAGTCCCGACCGGGCGGGCAGTGCAGCGGCGGGCCCTGCGAGAAGGTCTTGACCGTGGCGCCCGTCTGGCCGTTGAGGATGTAGACGCGGCCGGCCATGGTCGCGGCCACCACCTCGACGGTGCCGTTGCCGTCCATGTCCTCGACCACCGGCGTGGCATGGATCGTGGCGTTGCCCAGCTTCACCTGCCAGAGGCGCTGGCCGTTGGAGAGCCGGGTGGCGGTGACGGTGCCGTTCGGGGCCGCGACCAGCAGCTCGGGCGAGTCGTCACCGTTCAGGTCGGCGACCACCGGCGACGAGTAGTGCTCGTTGGTGCCGAGCGACGGATAGGTCGTGCCCAGGGCGACCGAGACCGTGCGTCGAGCCGTGAGCGTGGTGGTGGCGGCCCCCGCAGGAGGCGCGCCGGGCACGGCGACCACCGCTGCGAGGGTCAGGGCCACGGCCCCGAGGGTGGTCAGGAGGGAGCGCACGCGTCGCCCCCGTGGT
>CAYQGF010000420.1:0-3525 GCA_964416885.1 uncultured Iamiaceae bacterium | reverse complement strand
ACGCCGAGGTCATCGAGGCCCACCAGGCCGGGCTCGAACAGCTCGTCGCCTCCGGGGCGCCGCCCGAGGTCGTCGGCCGGGTGTCGTCGGTGGCGTCGTTCTTCGTCAGCCGGGTCGACAACGAGGTCGACCGGCGGCTCGAGGTCATCGGCACCCCCGAGGCCACCGCCCTCCGGGGCCGGGCCGCGGTGGCCAACGCCCGCCGGGCCTACGCCCTGTTCCAGGAGCGCTACTCCGGCCCCCGCTGGGAGGCCCTGGCCGCCGCCGGGGCGACGGTGCAGCGACCGCTGTGGGCGTCGACGTCCACCAAGGACCCGACCTACCCCGACACCCTCTACGTCGACGGCCTGATCGGCCCCGACACCGTCAACACCCTCCCCGACGCCACCCTGGAGGCGTTCCTCGACCACGGCACCGTGGCCCGCACCGTCGACGCCGCCGACGACGACTCGGTCGCCGTGCTCGACGGGCTCGCCGCTGTGGGCGTCGACCTGGCCGACGTCACCGAGCTGCTGGAGAAGGAGGGGGTCGCCGCCTTCGAGGCCTCCTACGACGACCTGCTCGCCACCCTGGCCGAGAAGGCCGAGCAGCTGCGAGGCGCCGGCTGATGCCGATCGACGGCCTCACCGTCGTGGCGGACGTGCCGGGGGCGTTCGCCGAGCGGGTCATCGACAGCTTCGGGGCCCGGGCCGAGGACACCTATTCCCTCGCCCTGTCCGGCGGCGAGACCGCCCGCCGCTGCTACGAGCGCCTGGCCGGCGAGGGGGCGACCCGCATCGACTGGTGGAAGGTCGACGTCTACTGGGGCGACGAGCGCTGCGTCCCCCACGACCACGAGGACTCCAACTACCTGCTGGCCCGGGAGGCCCTCCTCGACCGGGTCGGGGCGGCCAACGCCACCCACCTGATGCGCTGCGCCGAGGTCGACGCCTACCAGCTCCGGGTCGGCGACCTGGGCCGGTTCGACCTGGTGCACCTCGGCCTCGGGGCCGACGGCCACACCGCCTCGCTGTTCGCCGGCTCCGAGGCCCTGGAGGCCGACCCGGGCCGGCTCGTCGCCCTCAACACCGACCCGTCGGGTCGCAACCCCTACCCGCGGATGACCCTCACGCTGGCCGGCATCGCCCGGGCCCGGCTGGTGGTCGTCACCGTCGAGGGCGAGGAGAAGGCCGAGGCCCTGGCCGCCGTGGCCCGGGGCGACGACATCCCGGCCAGCCGCATCGAGGGCGAGCGGGTGGTCTGGCTCGTCGACGAGGCCGCGGCCCGCCTCCTCTGAGCGGTCGCCTCAGCGGTTGCGGAGGGCGTGGAGGCCGGTGGGGTCGACCACCACCACGCCCCCGGCCACCGGCGTGATCGCCGTCGCCTCCGGGTAGGTGGCGTCGGTCCACGACGGCTGGGTCACCACCCCGTCGGCATAGGCGTAGCCGGAGATCGTCCCGCCCTGGAGGATCACGAAGCCGTCGGACCCGATGGCCAGAAGGGACGGGCCGAGGCCGGGCTCGAAGTCGAACCGGTCGACCATCTCCCCGTTCGAGGTGTCGATCACCTGGAGCCGGGCACCCGTCCACCCCGCGGTCAGCCGCCCGGCCGCCCCGATCCACACCGGCTGGCCCTGCGCGGCCGCGATGGCGTCGGTGTCGAGCACCGGGTCGAGCACCAGCCGGTCCCGTTGCTCGCGCCAGACCACGGTCCCCGACCGGGGGTCGAGGCCCAGGTCGCCCGTCGCCGCCGCCACCACGACCCGGGTGCCGTCGACCGAGCCCGCCGTCGACACCGCCACGGGTGCCCCCAGGGCAGCTTCTCCGGCCGAGATCGGCACCGGTGCGGCCCACACCTCCTCACCGGTGGTGCGGTCGAGGGCCACCACGTCGGTGGCGGTCACGGTGACGAGGACGTCGTCGGCGACCGCCCCGAAGCGCCAGGCCGGGAACTGGTCCGGCGGCGGGGCGCCGGACACCAGGTCGATGCTCCACTGCTCGGCGCCGTCGGCCAGGGCCCGGGCCACGATGCGGTCCCCGTCGGCGGCGTACACGTTGTCGGCATCGCTGGCCAGGACCCGGCCGCTCCCCCGCTGCAGGGACCCGTCCTCGTAGCGGACGACCATGTACTCGCCGACGTTGCCCAGCAGGATGACGCCGTAGGTGCGCGACGGCTGGGCGTTCGGGAAGGCGGGACCATCGGCCTGGGCCAGGGCGAAGCTGCTGTGGAGCCCGTCCTCGTCGTACAGCCGGTAGGTCCGGGTGTCGCCGGACGAGCTGGAGACGAGGACGAAGCCGCCCCGCTGGGCCAGCCCGGGCCGGCCCGAGACCCCCTCGACCGGGTAGCGCCACTGCTCGGTGCCGTCCGGGCTGAGGCGGGCCACGGTCGTCTCGCCGTCGGCGGTCGTGCGCAGGGCGATCACGTCGTCGACGTCGGTCGCCACCGAGCAGGAGCCCGACACGCAGTCGAACTCGGCCATCCAGCTCGGCACCGGCTGCGTGGCCAGGCCGGCGGGCACCTCGAGCGGGAAGCCGAGAGGCGAGTCGACGGTGCCGGCGGGCGTGCTCGTGCCGCCTCCACCGGGGTCGGCGGTGTCGGGTGAAGCGGTGGTCTGGGTGGTGTCGGTGGCCGAACCACCATCTCCGTCGCCGCCGAGCAGCACGACGGCACCGACCACGCCGAGCACGAGGACGACGAGCACCGCGGCCGCGACGAGCAGCGGGCCCTTGCTCCGGGCCGGCCCGCCCGTCGGCGGCGGTGGCGGTGGAGCCAGGCCGGGACCGGGGCCGTCGGGTGCCGCGCCCGCCGGCGCGCCGCGGGCCGGGGCGACGGGGAGGACCGAGGTCGCCTCCGGTCCCGGAGGGGGCGGGGGCGACGGCGCGGCCGCGGGCCCGGCGGGCGCGGGCGCCGCCAACCCCCCGCCGGCGATCGTGGCGGCGTCGGCGAAGGTGTCGACCGGGGGCGGGGGTGTCGTCGGGGTCGGTGGGAGGGCCGGGGCCGGGGCCGGGGTGTCGATCGCCGGGAGCCCCACCGCGGTCGCGTCGGTGAGGCCGCTGGGGGTCGCGGCCCCGGTCGCTCGGGTGGCCCGGGCCGGGGTGACCGGGAGGCCCCGCTCGGTCTGGATGGCCTGGAGCCGGGCGACGACCACCGCACAGCCGTCGGGCCGATCGCCCGGCTCGGGCCGGAGCATGGCCACGACCAGGTCGCGCAGGGAGGCCGGCACCTCGGGGCCGAGCGGGGGGGCCTCGGCCCGGAGCACCCGGGCGATGGTGGCCGCGGGCGGCTCGTCCCGGTCGCCGCTGAACGGGCTCCGACCGGCCAGGAGGGTGTGCAGCGTGGCGCCCAGCGCCCACACGTCGGCGTGGGGGCCGGGACGGTGGCCGGAGAGCACCTCCGGCGGGGTGAACGGGATCGTGCCGACCAGCACCCCGGTCGCGGTGTTGGTGCCCTCCGAGAGCCGGGCGATCCCGAAGTCGCCCAGCTTGGGGGAGCCGTTGGCGTCGATCAGGACGTTGGCCGGCTTGACGTCGCGGTGGAGGATCCCGG
>CAYQGF010000419.1:0-3546 GCA_964416885.1 uncultured Iamiaceae bacterium | reverse complement strand
GCGGCGTCGATGACGACCTCCAACGGCGAGTGCTCCGGCGACGTGCTGCCCGGCACCGGCATCCTGGCCAACAACATCCTGGGCGAGGAGGACCTCCACCCCGACGGCTTCCACGCCGCTCCCCCCGGGCTGCGGGTGGCGTCGATGATGTCGCCGACCATCGTCGTCGGCCCCGACGGTCGCACCGAGGTGGTGGTGGGCAGCGGTGGCAGCAAGCGGATCCGCTCGACGGTGGTGCAGGTCCTCACCAACGTCCTGGTCCACGGCGCTGGCCCCGAGGCCGCCGTCGCCGCACCCCGCGCCCACTGGGACGACGACCACAGCGAGGTCGAGCCCGGGCACCCGACCGCGGTGCTCGATGCCCTGGCCGCGCGGGGACCGGTCAACACCTGGCCCGGCCCGAGCGTCTACTTCGGCGGTGCCCACCTGGTCGTCCCCGGCGTCGGCGCCGCCGGCGACCCCCGCCGCGACGGCGCCGCGTCAGCCTGACCGCACCCCGACCGGGCTCAGGACCAGACCACGTCCTGGGCCTCGCGGAGCAGGACGCCGGTCGCCAGGCGCAGGAGCGGATCGACGTCGCCCTGCAGCACGACGGTGACGTCGGGGGCCAGGCCGTCGACGACCTGGGCTCGGCCCCGCCCGACCCGCACCGTCGCGGTGCGATCCCCCGACCGCAGCCCGACGGCGAGCACCACCGGCGACCCGAGCACCACGGCCCGCACCGCGGCGTTCCCGAGCAGGACCGGCACGGCCTCGGCCGCGAGCGCACCGAGCAGGCCGACGTCGGGGTCGTCGGCCCCCTCGACCACGGGGGCACGCGGGGCCAGCCGGGCCAGCCCGCCGAGGGCGGCACCCGTCGCCGCCAGCGGGGCCGCCGCCGCCAGCCCGACCAGGGCGAGGGGCAGGTCGACGAGGACACCGGCGCCGGGCCGGCCCGACCGCAGCGCCGCCAATGTCCGGCGGGTGCGGACCTCGACCTCGGCCTCGGCCCGGCCCCGGGCCACCATCGCTCGCACCCCCCGCACGGCGGCGGGCGGCAACACCGTGCTCAGCTCGTCGGGCGGTACCGGGTGCCCGGCCCGGGCGACCCGCTCGGCGTGGGCGGCCAGCGCCAGGCGGACGTCGCCGTCGGGGATGGTGCCGGCGAAGGACCGCCACTCGTGGTGCAGCCAGGCCGCGGCCGACGCTCCGTGGGCGTGGGCGGTGGCCACCAGGACGTCCTCGCGCAGCGCGGCCGGCACCGGCGTGCCCGGGACGACGGTGCGCACCCCGGCCGGTGCGGTGGCGACGACCTCGACCGCCCACGCCGCCACGGCCCGGAGCCCGCCCAGCCGGACCTCGGCGCTCACCGCCCCTGGGGGCCGATGACGGCCGTGATGAGGGCGGCGATGACCTCGGCGGCGCCGTCGACCGACCGGCCGTCCTGCGCCCGCAACTGCTCCCACGTGCTCCAGCCGGCGGCCACGTCGAGCATGTCGAGGAGCAGGTCGTGGTCGCGGGGGTCGGCGTCGAGCTCGGGGGTGAACGTCCGCTCCAGCGCCGACCGGAGGAACTCGTGGCCGGCGGCGACGCGGGCCTGGATCGCCGGTGACGACGGGGCGTGGACCGCGGCCGCCCGCCGGATCGGCGTGACCGCCTCGTGGAGCTTGGCCCGCTGGAGGACGAAGGCGTCGAGCCGGTCGGCGAACGGCAGCGAGGTGTCGATCTCCTGCACCAGCCCGCCCACGTGGCTCAGCGCCCGTTCGGCGACCATCGAGAACAGCGTCTCGAGGTCGTCGAAGTGCTGGAACACCGACCGGACCGAGACCCCGGCCTCCTGGGCGATGCGGGGCGCGGTCGGTCGGAAGTCGCCGGCCTCGACCAGCGCCACGCACGCGCCGACGATGGCGTCACGGGTGCGCTGGGCGCGGGCCGTCCGGCCGTCGACCGGCGGGGCCGCGGTCGGCTCGGCACCGTTCACCGGGGCTCCCTCCGGTGGTTGCGACGCTCGCGGCGCTCCACCTCCATCGGGGGGATGCTAGGTGAGGGACCGCCGGCACCGGTCACCCGGCACCGTCACCCGGTGGACGGGCGGTGGCTAGTCGGGCCGGCCGACGACCACCGATCCGTGGTGGGCGACGATGCGCCACCCGTCGGGGCCACGGCGGAGGACCTTCACCGCCGCGACGGTCGTGCCCGACGGCTCGCTCCCGGCCCCGAGCAGGTTCTCGTCGAGCGTCACCCAGGCCGTGTCCCCCGCGACGTGCACCCGTTCGTCGGTGGTGAACACCTGCATCGGGTCGGACTGGTCGAAGATGGCGAACCAGGCGGCGGAGATCGCCGCCCAGCCGTGCAGCGTGGCCCACCCCGGGTGGGTGCAGCTCGCCTCGTCGACGTGGGCCCAGACGTCGGACATGGTGTCGAGGTCGCGGGCCTCGAAGGCGGCGTAGAAGCTCTCGACCACGGCTGCCACGGCCCGGGTGGCCTCGGGGTCGGTCGGGTCGTCGATCCCGTCACCGTAGCGACGCCGTGACCAGGGTTCGCGCCCGACCTCATGATCCGTTCGGCCCATCCGATGACAGGAGGGATGGCCTGGCCTCGACACCACGGACCCGCGGACCTGCCCCGTCTCCTCGACGGGCTGCCGGCCGACGTCACCGTCCGACCGATCGGCGCCGCCTACTTCGTGCTCGGCCCGGCCGGCGCGCAGGTCGTCGCCCTCGACGACGGGTCCGAGGACGCCCCCCGGACCGTCGCCCGCCTGGCGTCGGTCGTCCGCTCGGCGCTGGCCGAGCACGTCACCTGGGTGCCGTTCGTCCACGCCCTGCTGGTCACCGAGCGGCCGGGGCCGTGCCCGCCCGCGACCCGGACCGAGCCCTCGCTCCTGCCCCGGGCGCTCACCGACGGCCCCTCGACGCTCCCCCCGACCGTCCTGGCGCCCCTGGTCGAGGCGGTCGAGGCCGGGGCGCTCGACGGCCTCACCTCCGTCGCCCCGGCCGCCCCGGCCGCCCGCTCGGCCGCCACCACCTCCTGACGGCCGCCCTCCGAGCCCGAGGACGACGGGTCCGCCTTCACTGTCACACCCCCTCGGTACTGTCGGAGGCATGGCGTTCCCCCTGCCTGCCACCCTGTCGCCATCGAAGGTGACGTCGTTCAAGGACTGCGCCCTGGCGTTCCGCTTCTCCGCCGTCGACCGCATCCCCGAGCCCACGTCGCCGGCCATGGCCCGGGGCACCCTCGTCCACGCCGCCCTCGAGCGGCTCTTCGGCCTGGAGCCGGCCGAGCGCACCGTCGACGCCGCCCTCGGGTGCCTCGACCAGGCCATCGTCGAGCTGTCGGAGCCGGGCCGGGACCTCGACGAGCTCGCCCTCGACGCCGACGCCCTCGCCGCGTTCGTGGCCGAGGCCGCCGACCTGGTCCGCAACTACTTCCGCCTGGAGGACCCTCGCACGATCCGCCCGATCGGGCTCGAGCTCCGGCTCCAGGTCCCGGTGGGCGACCTCCAGCTCGTGGGCATCATCGACCGGCTCGAGCTCGATGCCGACGGCGAGCTGGTCGTCACCGACT
>CAYQGF010000418.1:0-3554 GCA_964416885.1 uncultured Iamiaceae bacterium | reverse complement strand
CCCACGCGTCGGGGTCGTCGGCCAGGGCGTCGACCTCCGGCGCCAGGGCCCCGTCGGCCAGGTGGGCGAGCGTCGTCTGCTCCAGCACCGCCCGCAGGTTGGCCCGCAGCGCGACCCACATGCGCTGGAGGGACCCGAGCCCGTCGCGGTAGACGAGGTCCTCGGGTCGTTCGCCCCGCACGTCGGCCAGCGGCCCCTCGACGGCCCGGATGATGTCGGCCACCGAGATCTCCCCGGCCGGCCGGGCCAGCCGGTAGCCGCCGACGGCGCCGCGCTGGCTGGCCACGAGCTGCGCCCGCTTGAGGTCGGCGAGGATCGACTCCAGGAACTTCGGCGGGATGTCCTCCTCGGCCGCCAGGATGTGGGCCTTCACGGGCTCGGGCCGGGAGCCGTCGCCCCGGGCCGCGGCCTCGGTGGCGGCCAGGGCGAGGGCCACGCCCGCCCGCACCGCGTAGTCGACCTTCGCCGTCGTGCGCATCCCCGGATATTGCCAGGAATCCCCACCGGAGTGCAGGAGAGCCGACACCAGCCGACGCCACCCGACGCGGCCCGGTGCCCACCATCCGTCCTAGCTTGGGGCGATGTCGCAACGCCTGGTCGTCATCGGTGGTGACGCGGCGGGGATGGCGGCGGCGTCGCAGGCCCGTCGGCTCGACCCCCGCCTCGACATCGTCGCCCTCGAACGGGGGACCCGGACCAGCTACTCGGCCTGCGGCATCCCGTACCTGGTGGCCGGGGACGTCGAGTCCGCCGACGACCTGGTCGCCCGCACCCCCGACGAGTTCCGCCGCGACCACCGCATCGACGTCCGGATGCGGCACGAGGCGATGGCCGTCGACGTCGACGCCGGCACCGTCGAGGTCCGCAGCCTGGAGCACGAGCGCACCTTCACCCTCGGCTTCGACCGGCTGGTGATCGCCACCGGCGCCCGCCCGATCCGCCCCGACCTGCCCGGCATCGACGGGGCCGACGTCCGGGGCGTGCAGACCCTCGACGACGGCGCCCACCTCCTCGGTCGGGCCCGGGAGCTGGGGTGCAAGGACGTCGTCGTGGTCGGCGCCGGGTACATCGGCCTGGAGATGGCCGAGGCCTTCCACCGCTGGGGGGCCAGGGTCGTGCTGGTCGAGGCGGCGGAGCGGCCCATGAGCCGCACCCTCGACCCCGACATGGGCGACCGCCTGGTCCAGCAGGTCCGGGCCATCGGGATCGACACCCGCCTGGGGGTCGAGGTGAAGGGGTTCGAGCCCGGCGCCGTGCACACCTCCGACGGCGAGCTGCGGGCCGACCTGGTGGTGCTCGGCCTCGGGGTGGCGCCCAACTCGGGCCTGGCCGCCGACGCCGGCCTCGCCCTCGGCACCCGGGGGGCCATCAGCGTCGACCGTCGTCAGCAGGCCAGCGCCCCGGGGGTCTACGCCGCGGGCGACTGCGCCGAGACCTACCACCGGGTGTCCCAGCGTCGGGTCCACGTCGCCCTGGGCACCGTCGCCAACAAGACCGGCCGGGTCGCCGGGGTCAACATCGGCGGGGGCTACGCCACCTTCCCCGGCGTCGTCGGCACCGCGATCACCAAGGTGTGCGGCACCGAGGTGGCCCGCACCGGGCTGTCGACCGTCGAGGCCGAGCGGGCCGGGTTCGAGCCGGTCAGCGTCGTCGTCGAGGCCACGACGCGGGCCGGCTACTTCCCCGGGGCCGAGCCCGTGGCGGCCAAGGTGATCGCCGAGCGGGCGACCGGCCGGCTGCTCGGCTTCCAGATCGTCGGCGGCCAGGGGGCGGCCAAGCGGATCGACACCGCAGCCACCGCGATCACGGCCGAGATGACGGCGATGGACGTCGTCGAGCTCGACCTGGCCTACGCCCCGCCGTTCTCCCCGGTGTGGGACCCGGTCCAGGTCGCGGCCCGCGCCGTCGTCAGGCGCCTCTGAACCGGACCGGCGCGACGGCCCCACCTCCGGGGTGGCCGCGTCGTGATCGGTGGCGTCGGCGACTGGTCACCCGGACGAAACGCGCCGGCAACATGCTGACGCCAGTCTGTCGGACCTGATGGCCAGCCTCTCCGCCCCCTCGCTCGACCCCGCCTCGGTGACGGCGGCTGCCGGCCCCGGCCAGGAGCTGGTGACCACGTGGACCCGCACCGTCGACCAGTGGCTCGCCGCCCTGTTCGCCGGGGCCGGGACCGGGACCGGGCCCGAGGGCCCGCCACCGGGGGTCGCCCTGCTCGCCATCGGAGGGTACGGGCGGGGCCAGCTCTGCCCGGGGAGCGACCTCGACCTCCTGCTGCTCCACACCGAGGCGGTCGACATCGCCCCGCTCGCCGAGGCCCTCTGGTACCCGATCTGGGATGCCGGGCTGAAGCTCGGGCACTCGGTCCGGACGACCAAGGAGGCCTTGGCCCTGGCGAGCGACGACCTCGACACCGCCACCGCGCTGCTCGACGTCCGCCTGCTCGCCGGTGACCCACGGCTGGCCGAGGGGCTGGCCCGGGCGGCGACGGCCCAGTGGGAACGGCGGGGCAAGCGCTGGCTGGCCCGGCTGGCCGACCGCGTCGCCGAGCGCCACGCCCGCGCCGACGAGGTCGCGTTCCTGCTCGAGCCCGACCTCAAGCTCGGGCGGGGCGGGCTGCGCGACGTCCACGCCGTCCGCTGGGCCGAGCGGGCGCGGCAGGTCCTGCTCGACGACGACCACGCATCGATCGATGCGGCCGAGGCGGACCTCCTGGCCGTCCGGGCCGAGCTCCACCGGGCCACCGGGCGGCCCGGTGACGTGCTCACCCTCGACCAGCAGGACGCGGTGGCCGCCGCCCTCGACATCGACGGGGGCGCCGACGCCCTGATGCTGATGGTCGCCGACCAGGCCCGCACCATCGCCTGGCGCTCCGACGAGACCTGGCACCGGGTGCGGGCCATGCTCGCCGGGCCGAGCTGGTCGATGGGCGGGCGGCCCCGGGCGATCGGCCCCGGGCTGGAGCAGCGCGACCGGGAGGTCCACCTCACCGCGGCCGCCGACCCGGCCTCGGACCCGGCGATCGCCCTCCGGGCCGCGGCGGCCGCGGCCCGGCTCGACACCCGCATCGACCGCGGGTCGCTGGCCCGCCTCGCCGCGGAGACCGCCCCGTTCGGCGACCCGTGGCCCGAGGGCGCCCGGGAGGCCCTGGTCGAGCTGCTCTCGACCGGTCCCGCCGCCATCCGCCAGGTCGAGGCGCTCGACCAGCTCGGGGTGTGGCTGCGCCTGCTGCCCGTGTGGGCGCCGGTGCGGAACCGGCCCCAGCGCAACGCCTACCACCGCTTCACGGTCGACCGGCACCTGCTGGAGACGGCGGCCGGCACCGTCGCCATGGCCGACACCGTCGACCGCCCCGACCTGCTGGTGCTGGGCGGGCTGCTCCACGACATCGGCAAGGGCCGCCCCGGTGACCACACCGACGTCGGCATGGAGCTGGTGGCCGAACTGGGCCCGCAGATGGGGCTCGACGCCGACGACACCGCGACCCTCGTCGCCATGGTGCGGCACCACCTGCTGTTGCCCGACGTCGCCACCCGCCGCGACCTCGACGACCC
>CAYQGF010000417.1:0-3579 GCA_964416885.1 uncultured Iamiaceae bacterium | reverse complement strand
CGTCTCGGAGGCTGTGGTCGGACTTCAGCTGCTCCACGTTGACGACGATCTCGCCGACCCGGCTCGACCCGGGGTCGTCGGCGTCGACCACGACGTCACCGGCGATGCCCTGCGTGGTGGCGGTGGCGGTGCTGCTCCGACCGGCCAGGCTCTCCTCGACCTCGTAGCGGGCCGACGAGCGCGACGGGTCGACGCGGTAGAGGGTCTCCCCCGGCCCCGCGGTGAGGGTCGGGGCCTCGGGGACGGCCCAGTCGACCTCGACCGGGTCGAGGCGCAGCATCGACGAACCGACCCACCCGGCGGCCGCGATGCACACCACCAGCACGCTGATGCCAGCGATGACGAACGGGTGGCGGCGCCACAAGCTCTTGACCTTGGTCATCTCTCGTCCCCTCGCCCGACCGGGCGCTCGCCACCGGCCCCCGACGGGCGCGGCATGTTTCTGCACGTACGGTGAGACAACCTACACCCAGGAGCGACCTACCCGATGAGGCGGGCGCGCCAGATCTCCTCCGAGGGCCACCGGTGGGCCCAGGCGGCCGAGACGTAGGGCAGCTCGCCGTCGTGGAGGGTGGCGTCGGCGGCATCGTCGGGGGCGTAGACCTCGATCAGGTCGAGGACCTCGAACCCGGCGGCCCGCAGCAGGCGGATCATCTCGCCGTGGGAGACGTGGAACTCCACCGACGGGTCGTCGGGCCAGGTGAAGCGCCGCATCCCTCGCTGGGGCCGCTGCATGCGGTCGTCGGGCGGGGTGTCGTCGTCGCGGCAGCAGAGCATGAACACGACCGAGTTGCCCAGGAACACCAGCTCCCCGCCCGGACGGAGCAGCCGGGCCGCCTCGGGCAGCCAGCGGGTGGGGTCGGCCCAGATGGCGGCGCCGTACTCGGACACGACCAGGTCGCAGCACCCGTCCCGCAGCGGCACCCTCTCCCCGGCGGCCTGCACCAGGGGGAACGGCAGGGCGTGCTCGCGCTGGAACCCCTGCGCCGAGGCGAGCTGGCCCTCGGTCGGGTCGATGCCCACCGCCGAGCGGGCGCCACGCCGCAGCAGCCACGCCGACACGTACCCGGTGCCGCAGCCCAGCTCGACCACGTCCCGACCGGTGACGTCAGGCAGGGCGCCGAGGGTCGACTCCGACACCTCGAAGGTCCCCCAGGTGACCTCGTCGGTGGCCCACGCCCGTCGACCCGGGCCGACCCAGTGGTGCGCCGTGCTGTTCCAGTACGCCCGGTTCCCCGCGATCGACTCGTCCACCCCGCCATGCTGCCCGACAAAGTCGGCCCTTGACCTGGAGCGCGCTCCAGGTCGTACCGTCGTCGGCGATGGCCCTCACCGACACCCTCGCCCCGCCGCCGGAGGCCACGCTCGGCATCGCCGAGGTGGTCGAGCGCACCGGCGTCAGCCACGACACCCTCCGCTACTACGAGAAGGAGGGCCTGCTGGCACCGCCCCGCGACCCGGGCGGCCGCCGCCGGTACCGCGACGCCGACGTCGCCCGGGTGGTGTTCATCACCCGGATGCGCCAGTCGGAGATGCCGATCCGGGTGCTCCAGCGCTACGTCGCCCTCGTCGAGGAGGGCCCGAGCACCGAGCCCGAGCGCCTCCGCATCATGGAGGCCCACCGCGACGCCGTCCTGGCTCGTCGCACCGAGCTCGACGACGCCCTCGCCATCGTCGACTTCAAGATTGCCGCCTACGGAGGATCGCTCGGGTCGAGCGGGAGCTGCGGATGACCACGACCCCCATCCCCATCCCCACCCGCACCCTGGGCCAGGGCCTCGAGGTCGGCGCCGTCGGGCTCGGCTGCATGAGCTTCAGCCCGATCTACGGCGGTTTCGACGGCACCGACCCCGACCAGGTGATCGGCCGGGCCCTCGACCTCGGCGTCACCCTGCTCGACACCGCCGACATCTACGGCCCCTTCGTCTCCGAGGAGGTCGTGGGCCGGGCCATCGCCGGGCGCCGCGACGAGGTCGTGCTGGCCACCAAGTTCGGGATCCGCCCCCGCATCGAGGACGGCAAGGTCGTCATGGACGTCGACGGCTCGCCGGCCTACTGCCGGGAGGCGGTCGACGGCTCGCTCGGTCGTCTCGGCGTCGGCCACATCGACCTCTACTACCTGCACCGGCCGGACACGACGGTCCCGATCGAGGAGACCGTCGGGGCCATGGCCGAGCTGGTCACCGCCGGGAAGGTCCGCCACCTGGGCCTGTCCGAGGCCTCGGCCGACACCCTGCGCCGGGCCCACGCCACCCACCCGATCACCGCCCTCCAGACCGAGTACTCGATCTGGAGCCGCGACATCGAGGACGAGGTGATCCCCACCTGCCGCGAGCTGGGCATCGGCCTGGTGCCCTACAGCCCGCTCGGCCGGGGCTACCTGACCGGCGCCATCGCCAGCCGCGACGAGCTGGCCCCGAACGACTTCCGCCGGGGCCAGGCCCGCTTCACCGACGACGCCCTGGCCGCCAACCGGGCGGTGGTCGACGTGGTCACCGACATCGCCGCCGCCCACGGCTGCACCGCCGGCCAGGTCGCCCTGGCCTGGGTGCTGGGCCGGGGCGCCGACGTGGTGCCCATCCCCGGCACCAAGCGCACCACCTACCTGGAACAGAACGTCGGCGCCGTCGAGGTCGTCCTCACCACCGAGGACCGGGCCCGGCTCGACGACATCCGGGTCGAGACGCCCCGCTACGCCGACGCGGGATGGGTCAACCGCTCGACGCCGCCCCTCCCCACCTGACCCGACGCTTTTGCACGTGTGACGGCCGGCCGGGTAGCAAAGTGCCCGCTGCGCGGCGCCGCGAACCCTTGCGCGCCATGGCGGCGAGCGTCCGCCCCGCACCCCGTGGGGCGAACCCCCACGAGAGGTTGACCCGATGTCCTACGTCCTGGCCGAGGGTGGATACCAGGCCTTCGACCTGCAAGGCACCGACTCCGCCGTCCTGATCGTCTCGCTCCTCGTCGCGCTCGGCGCGCTCGGGGTGGCGTTCACGATGATGCAGGGCGTCCTCAAGGCCGACTCCGGCGCCAAGGAGATGACCGACATCTCCGACGCCATCCACGAGGGCGCCATGGCGTACATCAAGCGCCAGTTCCGCACCATCGCGGTGATCGTCATCCCGCTGGCCATCGTCGTGTTCCTCACCTCGACGGCCATCAAGCGGCCCGACGGCACCGAGGAACTGGCCTTCGCCGCATCCGGGGCCTTCCGCACCGTGGCCTTCCTGCTCGGAGGCCTGGCCTCGGCCAGCATCGGCTTCCTGGGCATGTGGCTCGCCACCAAGGGCAACGTGCGCACCACCGCGGCCGCCGTCCGCTCCGACTTCGGCGGCGCCTTCCAGGTCGCCTTCCGCACCGGCGGCGTCGTCGGCCTGGCCACCGCCGGCCTGGGCCTGCTCGGCGCCACCCTGATCATCCTCGTCTTCCAGAACAACGCCTCGGCCATCCTCGTCGGCTTCGGCTTCGGCGGCTCGCTGCTGGCCCTGTTCCTGCGGGTCGGCGGCGGCATCTTCACCAAGGCCGCCGACGTGGGCGCCGACCTGGTGGGCAAGGTCGAGGCCGGCATCCCCGAGGACG
>CAYQGF010000416.1:0-3585 GCA_964416885.1 uncultured Iamiaceae bacterium | reverse complement strand
CAGGCCCAGGGCCAGGGCGGCCGGCTGATCGAGGTCGAGTGGGACGAGGCCGGCAACGGCCGGTTCACCGCCGCGGTGGAGATCAAGGCCCTCGACCGGCCCCGTCTGCTCGGCGACACCTCGTCGGCCTTCGCCGACCTCGACATCAACATCCTGGCCTGCGACTCCCGCGCCGCCCCGGACCGCGACACCACCATGCGCTTCGAGGTCGAGCTGGGCGACCCCTCGCACCTCGACTCGGTGCTGCGGGCGATCCGTCGCATCGACGGCGTCTTCGAGGCCTACCGGGTCATGCCCGGCCGCCTGCCGTAGCGCCGCCCTCGCTCGTCGTCCGAACGGGTTCGCCGGGGGCGGGCGCCAGCGAGCACGATTGGGCGCCGACCCCCGATGCCGAGGAGACCCCGATGACGAAGGCCGCCGGCCTGCGCAGCCACTACTGCGGTGAGGTGCGCGCCTCCGACGTCGGCTCGCCGGTCGAGCTGTGCGGCTGGGTCGGGCGGCGCCGGGAGCACGGCGAGCACCTCGCCTTCGTCGACCTGCGCGACCACACCGGTGTGGTCCAGTGCGTCGTCCCCGGCTCGGTCGACGTCCGCAGCGAGTACGTCCTGCGCATCACCGGCACGGTGCGGCCCCGCCCCGAGGGCACGGTCAACCCGAAGCTCCCCACCGGCGAGGTCGAGGTCCAGGACTGCACGGTCGAGGTCCTGTCGGTGGCCGAGCCGCCGCCGTTCCCGATCGACGACCGGGCCGACGACGTCGACGAGCTGGTCCGGCTCCGCTACCGGTACCTCGACCTGCGCCGGAGCCGGATGCAGCGCAACCTGCGGGTCCGGGCCCAGGTCAACCGGGCCGTGCGGGCGGCGATGGACGACCAGGGCTTCGTCGAGGTCGAGACCCCGATGCTGATGCCCTCCACGCCCGAGGGCGCCCGGGAGTTCCTCGTCCCCAGCCGCCAGCGGCCCGGCGCCGCCTACGCCCTCCCGCAGAGCCCGCAGCTGTTCAAGCAGCTCCTGATGGTCGGGGGCATCGACCGCTACTACCAGATCGCCCGCTGCCTGCGCGACGAGGACCTGCGGGCCGACCGCCAGTACGAGTTCATGCAGCTCGACATGGAGGCCAGCTTCGCCACCCAGGACGACATCCTGGGGTGGATCTCGGCCGCCGTGCTCGACGCCGCCGAGGCGGTGACGGGGGAGCGGCCGCCCGAGATCGAGCGGATGACCTGGCACGACGCCATCGACCGCTACGGCATCGACAAGCCCGACCTGCGCTTCGGCCTGGAGCTGGTCGAGCTGACCCCGCTGTTCGCGGCCACCGAGTTCAACGCCTTCAAGGCCCCGGCGATCAAGGGCATCAAGGTCCCCGGGGGCGCGGCCGAGTACGGGCGCAACAAGCTCGACGCCCTCACCGACCGGGCCAAGCAGGCCGGGGCCAAGGGCCTGGTGTGGATGAAGGTCGAGGCCGACGGCGTCCTCAACGCCCCCGTCGCCAAGTTCCTCTCCGACGACGAGAAGGCCGGCCTGGTCTCGGCGTTCGAGGCCGAGGAGGGCGACCTCCTGCTCATCGTGGCCGACGAGTGGCTGGCGGCCTGCGAGGTGCTGGGCACCCTCCGCAACGACCTCGGCCGCCCACCGGTGCACCAGGGGCCGTACCGCTACCTGTGGGTCGTCGACTTCCCGATGTTCGTCGGCGTCGACGACGAGGGGAACCCCAAGCCCGGCCACCACCCCTTCACCCGCCCCCACCCCGACGACGTCGACCGGCTCGAGACCGACCCGATGTCGGTGCGGTCGATGGCCTACGACCTCGTCCTCAACGGCTGGGAGCTGGGGTCGGGGTCGCTGCGGATCCACGAGGCCGACCTCCAGCAGCGGATCTTCCGCTTCCTCGGCATCTCCGAGGAGGAGGCCCAGGCCCGCTTCGGGTTCTTCCTCACGCCCTTCCGCTACGGCGCGCCCCCGCACGGGGGCTTCGCCTTCGGCATCGAACGGTTGGTGGCGATCCTCGCCGGTGAGGAGAACATCCGGGAGGTCATCGCCTTCCCCAAGCCGCAGTCGGGCGTCGACCCGATGACCGATGCCCCCACCGCGGTCGACGACCGCCAGCTCACCGACCTCGGGCTGCGGCTCCTCCCCCCGACGTCCTGACCCCGGACGCGGCGCCGGCCGCTAGGGTCCGGGGCCTCGGCCGCCGGGCGGTGGTCGGAGAGGGGAACCATGACCGGTTCGATGTCAACCGTGCCGCCGACCCATCGGGGCCTAGCCATCGCCGCCGCCATCATCGGGGTGGTCTTCGGAGGCCTCATCGGCGCCATCCCGGCGAGCTTCGCCCTGAAGGCCTCGGGGCGAGCCAAGGAGGCCATCGCCCACGGATCGACCGGCCTGGCCCAGGAGGAGGCGCGCAAGGCGCTGACCCTCTCGATCGTGGCCATCGTCTTGTCGGTGGGCATCTTCGTGGTGCTCGTCGCCAGCGGTGCGTTCAGCAGCAGCAGCACCTGATCCACGCCTCGCCCGACCGGGCGCCCGGGGGCGCCGCGGTACGGTCGCGAGGTGCCTGAGGACCTCTTCGCGGCTGCCGCCCAGGAGCGGCTGAGCGCCCGGGCGCCGCTCGCCGACCGGCTCCGGCCGGCGTCGCTGGACGAGGTCGTGGGCCAGGAGCACCTGCTCGGCCCCGACGCCCCGTTGCGTCGGCTGATCGAGGCCGACCGGCTGACCTCGGCGATCCTCTGGGGGCCGGCCGGCACCGGCAAGACGACCCTGGCCCGGCTGGTGGCCCGGACCACGGCCAAGGAGTTCGCCTCGCTGTCGGCGGTCGACGCCACGGTGAAGGACGTCCGGGAGGTGATCGCCCGCGCCCGGCAGCGCCTGGGGGAGCGGGGCCAGGGCACGATCCTGTTCCTCGACGAGGTGCACCGCTTCTCCAAGTCCCAGCAGGACGCCCTCCTGCCGGCGGTGGAAGAGGGGCTGATCGTCCTGATCGGCGCCACCACCGAGAACCCCTACTTCAGCGTCAACCCGCCGCTGCTCAGCCGCTCGACGCTGTTCCGGCTCGAGCCCCTCGACACCGATGCCCTCCGGGCGCTGGTCCAGCGGGGCCTGGGCGCCGAGGGGGCCGAGGCCGCCCCCGAGGCGATCGACCACCTGGTGCTGCGGGCCGGCGGCGACGGCCGTCAGACCCTGACCGCCCTGGAGGTCGCCGTCGCCCTCGCGGCGTCGCGGGCCAGGGCCGAGGGCGGCGCCCGCGGCGGCCCGATCGAGGTCACCGCCGACGACATGGAGGCCTCGCTCGGCGTCAACGCCCTCCGGTACGGGCGCGACGAGCACTACGACGTGATCTCCGCCCTCATCAAGAGCATCCGGGGCTCGGACCCCGACGCCGGGCTGTGGTGGCTGGCCACCATGTTGGAGGCCGGCGAGGACGCCCGCTTCATCGCCCGCCGCCTGGTGATCCTGGCCTCCGAGGACGTCGGCATGGCCGACCCCATGAGCCTGCTGGTCGCCGAGGCCGCGTCCCGGGCCGTCGACCACGTCGGGCTGCCCGAGGCCCAGCTCAACCTGGCCCAGGCCGTCGTCCACCTGGCCACGG
>CAYQGF010000415.1:0-3593 GCA_964416885.1 uncultured Iamiaceae bacterium | reverse complement strand
GCCACCCACGAGCGGCTGATCGCCGAGCTGGCCCACGAGGACGTCCCGGTCGTCTGGACCGCCCACAACCTCACGCCCCACGCCAAGCAGCCCCACCTGTACGACCCGATCTACCAGCTCTGGGCCTCGTCGGTCGCGGCGGTGGTCCACCACTCGACGTGGGGCGAGGCGCTCATGCGGGCGCGGTACGAGTTCGGCCCCGACGTCCGCCACGTCGTCATCCCCCACGGCCACTTCGGCGGGCTGTGGGCGCGACACATGCCGGACCGGGCCGAGGCCGAGCGACGCCTGGGCCTGCCAGCGCTCCCCGAGGGCGGGCTGCGGATCGGCATCGTCGGGGCGCCGCGCACCGAGAAGCTGGTGCAGGCCGTGCTCGACGGCGTGGCCACCTCGGCCCGGGCCGACGTCCAGCTCTGCTGCTGGTCGCTCGGCCCCGACGACGTGGTGCCCGACGACCCCCGCATCGTCGTCGCCGAGCCCTACGGCCAGGTCGACCGGCCGACCTACGCGGCCCGGCTGGCGGCCTGCGACGTCCTGGCCCTGGTGTTCGACGTCGACGGCGAGATGCTCGCCACCGGGGTCGCCGCCGACGCCACCGGCGTGGGCCTGCCGGCGCTGCGGTCGGACTGGGGGTACCTGGTCGAGGCCCTCGGCGACGGGGGCATCCCCTGCGGCCAGACCGCCGAGTCGATCGCCGCCACCCTCGACGGCCTGGCCCCCGAGGCCCTCGCGGCCGCCCGCGCCGGCGCCGAGGCCCGCCGGGCCGAGCTCGACTGGACCGTCCTCGCGGACGACGCCATGGCCCTCTACGAACGCGTCGTCCAGCGCCTCCCTTAGGCCGCGAGCACCCACATGACTGTAACATTCTGCTACAGTCCGTAGCACTCTGACCTCGCGGAGATCCCAGCCATGACCACGTCCGAAGTCGTCCGGGTCGACTCTGCCCTCGTCGAGCGGGCTCGCGCCGAAGGATCGGTCATGGGCCGATCGACAGCCGCCCAGCTCTCGCACTGGGCACGGCTCGGGCGGGCGCTGGAGCACTCGCGGGTGTCGACCTCCACGATCCATGCCGTCCTGGCCGGGCAGGCCCGGTTCGACGACCTCGACGCCGACGAGCAGCAGGCGGTATCCGATCTCTGGTCCGAGCAGATGACGGGCCTCATCGCCGGGCTCGACCTCCGACGGGACTTCGAGGCGGCCGGGCAGGCGTACGCCGAGCTCGATGACGACGGCAACGTCATCGAGGTCGATCCGGCGCGCTCGGGGGGCCACACCGCGGCGCGACCATGAGCCACCTCCACCTGCTCGCCGGCTCGAACGGAGCCGGGAAGACGACGCTGTACGAGCAGGTCATTCGGCCGGTGACCGGGCTTCCGTTCGTGAACGCCGACGAGATCGCCAAGGCTCTGGCCGGCGGAGCACCCATCGACGATGGCATCTCGGCCACCGCCGCCCGAATGGCCGCCGACCGACGCGACGAGCTCATCGCCGCCGGCACCTCCTTCGTGGCCGAAACGGTCTTCTCCCACCCATCGAAGGTCGAACTGGTCGAACGGGCCGCCGCCGCGGGGTACGAGGTCCACCTCCATGTCGTGGTCATACCCGTCGAGCTGACGGTGGCGCGCGTCCGTGCCCGGGTCAGGAACGGCGGCCATGACGTCGACGAGTCCCGGGTGCGGGCTCGACACGAGCGTCTGTGGGCGCATGTCGTGGCCGCCATCGGTGTGGCCGCCGAAAGCGTCGTCTACGACAACACCCGGCTCGACGACCCGTTTCGCGTGCTCGCTCGTTTCGACCATGGTCGGGTCGAGCCAGGCTGGGCGGATCCTTGGCCGGCCTGGGTGCCCGCTGAGCTTCATCCCGATCGCTTCTGCCACCCGTAGTCGAGGCCTGAGCCAAGGAGGGCGGATTGGCCCTTGGTCCTCGGGGCCAGGGGCGACAGGCTCGACCCTCGTGTCCGCCCCGCTCCCCGCTTCGTCGCCCATCTCGTTGTCGGCCCGGGCGCAGGGGGTCCGCTCCTCGGCCATCCGGGACCTGCTGAAGCTCACCGAGCAGCCCGGCATCCTCTCGCTGGCCGGCGGGCTCCCGGCGCCCGAGACGTTCCCGGTCGGGGCGTTCGCCGAGGCCGCCCCCGGGCTGCTGGCCGACCCGGCCTCGGTCCAGTACACGACCACCGAGGGCCTGCCGGCGCTGCGGGAGTGGGTGGCCGAGCGGGTCCCACCCGCGGCGGCCGTCGGCGCCGACGACGTGCTGGTCACCACCGGCTCCCAGCAGGGGCTCGACCTGGTGGTGCGGGCCCTCACCGACCCGGGCGACACGGTGGCCGCCGACTGCCCCGGCTACCTGGGCGCCCTCCAGGTCCTCCAGGCCAACGGGGTGCGGGTGCTGCCGGTCGCCGTCGACGCCGACGGGCTCGACCCGGCTGTCCTCGAGGCCCACCTGGCCGCCGGCGAGCGACCGAAGCTCGTCTACACCTGCGCCTCGCTCCAGAACCCGACCGGCACGACGCTCACGGTCGAACGGCGCCGCCACCTGGCCGCCCTGGCCGACCGGTACGGCTTCGTGATCGTCGAGGACGACCCCTACAGCGCCCTCCGCTGGGCCGGCGAGCAGCCCGACCCGATGGTGACCCTCACCGACCGGGCCGTCTGGCTGTCGACGTTCTCCAAGACCCTCGCCCCCGGGCTGCGGCTGGGGTGGGTCGTCGCCCACCCGGACCTGCTGGCGGCCTGCACCCGGCTCAAGCAGTCGGCCGACCTCCACTCGCCGACGCTGTCGCAGCACCTGGCCGCCTCGGTGGTGACCCGGCCGGGCTGGTTCGACCACCACCTCACCGGGCTGGTCCCGACCTACCGGGAGCGGGCCGGCGCCCTGGCCGCCGCGCTCCGGGCCGAGCTGGGCGACCGGGCCGCGTTCGCCGAGCCGGTCGGGGGCATGTTCCTGTGGGTCGCCCTCGCCGGGGTCGACACCGACGCCCTGCTGCCCCGGGCCGTCGAGCAGGGCGTCGCCTTCGTCCCGGGGTCGGTGTTCCACGTCGACGGGGGCGGCACCGCCGCGGCCCGGCTGTCGTTCGCCACCCTCGCCCCCGACGACCTCCACGAGGCGGCCCGCCGCCTGGCCGCAGCCCTCGAGTAGCCGGGGTCAGGGGTCGACGCGGTCGAGGCGGAGGCCGTCGGCGTCGCGGGTGACCTCCATGGCGAAGTCGAAGCGGTCGACGTCGGTGGCGAGCACGATGTCGTCGGGGTCGACGTGGCCCTCCCCGAGGGCGAGCGTGCGCGTCCACTCGTCGGTGGCGGCCACCGCCCGGGCCACCTCGGCCGGATCGGGGGCCCGCCCGAGCCGGACGGCCTCGATGTGCTCGGCGGTGAGGCGGTCGTCGGTGCCGGGCCGGTCCTCCCGGTCGACGAACCAGCCGGTGATGACGTACGCCGGGTCGCCGAGCCCCGAGCCGTTCACCGCCGCCGCGGTGGCCGAGGCGACCGCCAGCGAGGCGCACCACAGCCGGTCGGCGCTCCGGGCCGCGACCACGCCCTGGGTGCCGGCCGAGGTGCGCTGCACCACGGTGCGGCCGTCGAGGTCGGCGGCGGCCGCCA
>CAYQGF010000414.1:0-3607 GCA_964416885.1 uncultured Iamiaceae bacterium | reverse complement strand
CCGGCGACCCGCACCCGTCACGGCGTCACGGACCCCGACGACCTGGGCTGGATGCGCGACCACGACGACCCCGCCCTCCTTCCCCTGCTGGAGGCGGAGGACGCCCACGCCGACGCCGTGCTGGCCCCCCTGGCCCCGCTGGTCGCCAGCGTCGAGGCCGAGATCCGGGCCCACACCCAGGAGGACGACCTGTCGGTGCCCCACCGCAAGGGCGCCTGGTGGTACCAGAGCCGGACGGTCGAGGGCCGGTCCTACCCGATCCACGAGCGTCGGGCCGACACCGCCGGCGAGCAAGCGAGCGGCGCAGGGAGCACCGCCGGCGAGCAAGCGAGTGGCGCAGGAAGCACCGCCGGCGAGCAAGCGAGCGGCGCAGGGAGCACCGGCGACGGGCGCGGGCCGACCGAGGGGGCCGAGGCCACGGTGATCCTGGACGAGAACGTGCTGGCCGAGGGGCACGACCACCTGTCGCTGGGCGTGGCCGATGTCAGCCCCGACGGCTGGCTGCTGGCCTACTCGGTCGACTTCGACGGCTCCGAGCAGTTCGAGCTGCGGGTCCGCGACCTCCGCACCGGCGAGGACCTGCCGGTCGCCATCGGTGGGACGTCGTACGGCTTCGCCTGGGCCGCCGACAGCGCCGGGTTCGTCTACACGACCCTCGACCACGCCGAGCGGCCCTGGCGGGTGCACACCCACTTCCTCGGCGCCGACCCCACCGGCGCCGACGATGCCCTGCTGCTGGAGGAGCCCGACGACCGCTTCTGGGTCGGCGTTGCACCGAGCCGCAGCGGCGACCTGGTCGTCATCGACATCGGGAGCGCCGTCACCACCGAGGTCCACCTGGTCGACGCCCACGCCCTGGCCGCCGGCGCCCGGCTGGCGATCCCCCGGCGTCAGGGGGTGGAGGTCCAGGTCGTGCATCACGGCGACTGGCTGTACCTGGTCTCCAACGACGAGGCCCTCGACTTCGCCCTCTGGCGGGCGCCGCTGGCCGCCCCCGACCGCCACCGGTGGCAGCCGGTCATCGCCCACTCCCCCGGCACGCGCCTCGTCGGTGTCGAGGTGCTGGCACGGCATCTGGTCGTCCACCTCCGCACCGGGGGCCGGCAGGCGCTGCGCATCGTCGAGCTGGCGCCGCTGGAGGCATCGGACGAGCCGCCGACGCCCTCGGTCGTGGCCGCCGCGTCCCGGGACCTCACGTTCCCCGACGCCGGCTACTCGCTCGGCGGTGCCGCCAACGAGGAGTGGGACACCGACCGCTACCGGTTCACCTACCAGTCGCTCACGACGCCCGCCACGGTGTTCGAGGAGGACCTGGCCACCGGCGAGCGGGACCTGCTCAAGCAGATGCCAGTGCTCGGCGGGTTCGACCCGTCCGCCTACCGCACCGAGCTGCTCTGGGCGCCGGCGGCCGACGGGGCCCGGGTCCCGGTGTCGGTGGCGTGCCGGGCCGACGTGGCCCTCGACGGCACCGCACCGCTCGTCCTCTACGGCTACGGCGCCTACGAGATCTCGATGGACCCGTGGTTCTCGATCCCCCGGCTGTCGCTGCTCGACCGGGGCGTGGTGTTCGCCATCGCCCACGTGCGGGGCGGTGGGGAGATGGGCCGGTCGTGGTACGAGGACGGCAAGCTGCTCCACAAGCCCAACTCGTTCTCCGACCTGGTGGCGGCGGCCGACCACCTGGCCGCGACGGGCTGGTGCGCCGGCGACCGCATCGCCATCCGGGGCGGGTCGGCCGGCGGGCTGCTCGTCGGGGCCGCGACCAACCTGGCGCCGTCACGCTTCAAGGCGGTCGTGGCCGAGGTGCCGTTCGTCGACGCCCTCCAGACGATCCTCGACCCCGACGCCCCGCTGACCGCCACCGAGTGGGAGGAGTGGGGCAACCCGATCACCGACGCCGAGGTCTTCGCCTGCATGCGGGGCTACTCGCCCACCGAGAACGTCGGCACCGGGCCGTACCCGATCGTGCTGGCGACCGGCGGCCGGCACGACCCCCGGGTCGGCGTGCACGAGCCGGCCGTCTGGGTGCAGCGGCTGCGGGAGCGGACCACGCCGTCGCCCGACCGGCCGGTGGTGCTCCGGGTCGAGCTGGGCTCGGGCCACGGTGGCCCCAGCGGCCGCTACGACGCCTGGCGCCGCGAGGCCGAGACCCTCGCCTTCCTCCTCACCGCCCTCGACGCGACCACGACCTGACACACAATGGGGTCTGACCCCGTTGTGTGTCAGCGGTCAGCGGGAGAGGTTGGCGTAGCCGCCCCGGTAGAAGACGAGGGGGTTGCCCTCGTGGGCGACGGCGAGGTCGTGGACCCGGCCCTCGACGACGTCGTGGTCGCCGCCGGGCAGGACGGCCTCCAGCTCGCAGTCGATCCAGGCGATGACGTCGTGGAGCCGGGGGGCACCCGAGAAAGGGGCGGCGTCGTAGCCGAGCCCGGCGAACTTGTCGTCGCCCTTGCCGGCGAACACCCGGCAGATGTCCTCCTGGTGGTCGCCCAGGATGTTGACGCAGAAGCGGCCGGCCTCGCGGATCCGGGGCCAGCTGGTCGACTGCTGCCCGATGCTGAACCCGACCAGCGGTGGGTCGAGCGAGATCGAGAAGAACGAGCCCACGGCCAGCCCGACGTGGCCGGCGTCGTCGGTGGCGGTGATCACCGTGACCCCGGTCGGGAAGTGGCCGAGCACCGTGCGGAAGCGCCCCTGGTCGATAGCAGCCTGGTCTGACACACCGTCAGGTTAGGCAGCGCTCAATACGACTTCGGCAACCCGAGGACGTTGGTCGCCAGGTAGTTGAGGGTCATCTCCTGGCTGACGGGGGCGACGCGCATGATGCGGGCCTCCCGCCAGTAGCGGCCGACGTGGTACTCCTCGGCGAAGCCGAGCCCGCCGTGGGCCTGGACGGCCCGGTCGCAGGCGTCGAAGCCGGCCTCGGCGGCCAGGTACTTGGCGGTGTTGGCCTCCTCGCCGCACGGGAGGCCGTGGTCGTAGCGCCAGGCGGCCAACTGCACCATCAGCCAGGCGGCCCGGAGCCGGGCGTGGGCGTCGGCCAGCGGGTGGGCGATCGCCTGGTTGGCGCCGATGGGCCGGCCGAAGACCTGCCGCTCGCCGGCGTAGGCGACGGCCCGGCGCAGGGCGGCCAGCCCGGTGCCGATCGCCTCCGACGCGATCAGGATGCGCTCGGGGTTGAGCCCGGCCAGCAGGTGGCGGAACCCCTGGCCCTCCTCCCCGACCAGCCGCCAGCCCTCGACCGGCAGGTCGTCGTAGAACACCTCGCAGCTGCCGACGGCGTTGCGGGCGGTCTTCTCGATCGGGTGGATGGTGACGTGGGCCGGGTCGAGGTCGACGAGGAACAGGCTGAGCCCGTCGAGCCCGTCGGCCGCCTCGCCGGTGCGGGCCAGCAGCAGGCAGACCTCGGACTCCTCGGCCTTGGAGGTCCAGATCTTCTGGCCCGAGACGCGCCACCCGTCGCCGTCCCGGGTGGCCCGGGTGGCGATGCGGGACGTGTCGGTGCCGGCGGTGGGCTCGGTGACGCCGAAGGCCACGCGGAGGTCGCCGGCCGCGGCGCGGGGCAGGAACGCCTCCTGGAGCCGCTCGGTGCCGAAGCGGACGACCG
>CAYQGF010000413.1:0-3609 GCA_964416885.1 uncultured Iamiaceae bacterium | reverse complement strand
CGGGTTCATCCAGCCCCACAAGGGCTTCGACCGGGCGGCGCGCGCCTTCGCCGGCCTGGGGGCCATCGGCGCCCGGCTCGACATCGTGGGCTCGGTCCGGGTCACCGACCAGCAGGCCCGCGACCACCTGCACGAGCTGCGGGCGATCGAGGCTCGGGAGCCCGGTGTCCACGTCCACGTCGGCTTCGTCGGCGACGAGATGTTCGACCGGTGGATCGTCGCCGCCGACACCGTCGTCCTCCCCTACCGCCACATCTGGTCCTCCAGCGTGGCCGAGCGGGCCGCCCTGTTCGGGCGGCCGGTCATCGCGGCCGACGTCGGCGGCCTCGGCCACCAGCTCGAGGCGATGGAGGGCTCGGTCCTGGTCCGCGACAACGCCGAGCTGGCCCGCGCCATGGCCGACGCCGTCGGGGGGACCGGAGCCGCCGACGCCGCCCCGCCGGTCCCGTGGCCGGGGGGCGACCGGGCGGCGATCCAGGCCGAGCTGGAGGAGCGGGCCACCGCGGCGAGGGGCGGCGTCGCGTCCGGGCGCACCTGGTCCGGCGACGGGCGCCGCCCCGCGCTGTCGGGCCCCGTCCGTCGCATCGGGCCGCTCACCCCGCCGCCGCCGGTGTCGGGCCGCCCGGGGGTCAGCCTGGTGAAGCGGCTGATCCAGCGGGTGACCTACTGGCAGCTCGAACCGATCAGCGACCAGGTGAACCGGCTCCAACGGGCCACCGCCGATGCCCTCGACGAGACCGAGACGAGGACCCGAACCGATGCCGACACGAGGGCCCGTGACGACCGCTGACGCTCCCCCCGCCACCGTCGAGGACGCCGCCATCGGCGGGGCCGACGACACCCAGGCCGAGGACGCCGCCGTCGACGAGGCCGGGGCCGACGGCCCGCCGTCGGAGGGCCGGCCCCCCCGCCCGGCCGACGCCATCTTCCCGGTCCGGCGGCGCCGGATGGTCCTGGAGTCCCTGCTCGCGCTCGGCGTCCCCTGGCTCTGGGCCGTCTGGAACTACCGGTTGTGGTCGATCTCGCCCCGGGTCCCGCTCAACTCCGAGGGCGACGCCCGGCTCATCACCAACCTGGTGAAGAACATCGCCGACCAGGGCTGGTGGACCACCAACCCCGACCTCGGCTTCCCGGTGGGCCAGCAGCTCTACGACTTCCCCCACGGTGGTGAGACCTGGCAGATGGTCATCATCCGGGTCCTGACCTTGTTCACCAAGGACCCGGGCCTGCTGATGAACCTCTACTTCTTCGGCGGCATCGGGGTCGCCGCCCTGGCCACCTACCTGGCCCTGCGCCACCTGCGCTTCGGGGTCGGGTTCGCGCTCATCGCGTCGACCACCATCACCTGGCTGCCGTTCCGCCTCGGCCACAGCCAATGGCACCTGTTCCGCACCTCGTTCTGGTGGGTGCCGCTCTCGATCGTGGTGATCCTGTGGACCCTGCACTGGCGGGAGCGGCTCCTCGTCGACCCCGACCCCGAGCCGGTCGAGGGTGG
This sequence comes from uncultured Iamiaceae bacterium, assembly GCA_964416885.1. Classification (GTDB taxonomy): domain Bacteria; phylum Actinomycetota; class Acidimicrobiia; order Acidimicrobiales; family Iamiaceae; genus Iamia. The sequence goes on along the minus strand of CAYQGF010000413.1, from coordinate 2,114 downwards.
GGGCCGGCGGGCCTGGGGCGCCCGTCTGGTGTGGACGGTCCGCCACAACCTGCGGTGGAAGCGGGTGCTCGGGTTCGGGCTGATGGTGCTGGTGCTCGGCATGTCCGAGACCATGACCACGTCGTTCACCCTGACCCTCCTCGCGGTCACCGGCCTGCTGGCCGCCGGGCGCCGGCGCGAGCTGTCGACGCTGCTGGTCCACGGGCTCGTCATCGTCGCCCTCGTCGCCGTCTTCTTCGTGGGGATGGCCTCGACCCTGCGCTTCGTCGCCGCCAACGGCACCAACCCGGACGCGGGTCGCCGGGTCGTGGTCGAGCAGGAGCTGTACGGGCTGAAGCTGAGCAACATGCTCCTGCCCGACCCGTCGCACCGGGACGGCCTCGGGAGCTGGGCCCAGGAGGTGCGCAGCACCACCCGCATCCCCAGCGAGGGCGGCCAGAGCATCGGGCTGCTCGGTGCGGCCGGGTTCATCGGGGCCACGATCCACGTCCTGCTCCGGGGATGGGGCGCCCGGGGCCGGGAGCTGAGGCCACCCTGGGACCGCGAGGCGCTGCGCTCCTCCGTGTCGCTGATCGCCGTGCTCGGCTTCCTGATCGCCACCGTGAGCGGCGGCGCCATCTTCCTCAGCCTGGCCGGGTTCAGCCAGGTCCGGGTCTGGAACCGGATGTCGCTGCTCATCGCCTTCTGCTCGCTGGCGTTCGCGCTCACGTGGTTCGAACGGGGCTGGGCATGGGTCCAGGCCCGGACCGCCCGGCCGCCGACCGCCGCGGGGCGGGACCTGACCCGGGCCGCGGTCGGCGTCGTCGTGGTGACCGCGATCCTGGCGTTCCAGCTCTGGGACGGGGCGTTCGTCCAGTTCCGGCCCAAGAACGGGCAGTTCGGCCTGGACTACGACCGCCTCGACGTCCGGTGGCGTCAGGACGCCGACTTCGCCGCCGCGCTCGACGAGGCGATGCCCGACGGCAGCGCCGTGTTCCAGTTCCCGATCGTCCGCTTCCCCGAGGCCCCGCCACCGGGGGACATGCACGACTACGACCACCTCCGGGCCTGGGCCCACCTGCCCCCCGGTCGGCTCCAGTGGAGCTACGGCGCGACCAAGGGCCGGCCCGACGGCGACTGGCAGCTCATCCTCCGGGAGGACTACAGCGAGGTGGCGTCGCTGCCGTGGCTGGTCGGGCTGGGCTTCGACGCGATCTGGGTCGACACCTTCGGCTACGAGGACCGGGGCGCCCGCGTCCTCGAGGAGCTCGGCGAAGAGCTCGACGTCGAGCCGATCGTCGATGCCGAGCAGCGGATCTTCTTCTTCGACATGCGGCCCTACGCCGAACGGCTGGCCGAGGAGGGCCGGACCCGTGAGGTCCTGGCCGCCGAGGCCCAGGAGCGCCTGCGGGTCGCCCCCGGCGACTGACCGCCGGCGGCGCCGGGGTCAGCTCAGGTCGCCCTCGGCGTTGGTGTCGAGGTTGCGGCGCCGGCGCATGTTGACCACCAGCTCGGCCAGCAGGCCGAGCGACACCATCTGGACCGCCACCACGACGAACAGCACGCCGATGAGCAGGGCCGGGCGGGTGCCGATGCGGTGGCCGAGCGCCCACGAGATCCCCATCCACGTGAGCAGGCCGCTGCCGATCAGGCCGATGATGAAGCCGATGCCACCGAAGAGGTGGAACGGGCGGGCGGTGTAGGTGGTGAGGAACTTCACCGTCACCAGGTCGAGGAAGCCCCGCCAGAACCGGGCCCGACCGAACTTCGAGCTCCCGTGGCGCCGCTCGTGGTGCTCGACGTCGAGCTCGCCGACCTTGTAGCCGTTCCACACGGCCAGCACCGGGATGTAGCGGTGGAGCTCGCCGTACATCTCGATCGTGTCGGCCAGCTCGCGACGCATCAGCTTGAGGCCGCTGTTGAAGTCACGGCCGGGCACGCCGGTGACCCGGGCGGTGGCGCCGTTGTAGAGCTTGGAGGTCGTGCGCTTGACGAAGCGGTCGTTTCGCACCGAGCGGCGACCGGTCACCAGGTCGATGCCCTCGGCGTTCAGGTGGGCGAGCAGCCGGGGCAGCTCCTCGGGGTCGTCCTGGCCGTCGGCGTCCATCAGGGCCAGGTACTCGCCCCGGACCTGC
>CAYQGF010000412.1:0-3613 GCA_964416885.1 uncultured Iamiaceae bacterium | reverse complement strand
TCGGAGAGCGACGGCACCTTCGTCGAGCGCGACCGCATCCGGGCCCAGATCGCCGAGGACCGCAAGCTCCTGGAGGAGATCGAGGTCGCCCTGGAGCGGGCCGCCACCGACGAGTGGAAGGTCTGCTCCTCCTGCGGCGGCCCCATCGGCGCGGCCCGCATCGAGGCCCTCCCCACCACCACGCTCTGCGTCACCTGCAAGGCGTCCCGCACCACCTGGTGACGGCCGGGCGCCGCCGGCCACGGGCCTTCGGCCGCGCCCCCGTCCTCTGACGACACGCCCGGGGCCAGACCCCCGAGCGGTCCCTCGGCCGTACGCTCGTCGGATGACCGAGCTGCGCGGCCGGGTCGTCCTCCTCCGTCCACCGACCGAGGCCGATGTCGCGCCGCTGGCGACGATCCGCCGGCACCCCCTCCTCCACCGCTACTGGCGGGGTGGCGACGACAAGGTCGCCGCGGTGCGCGAGGACATGGCCGAGGACGGCTCGACCGGGTTCACCATCGAGCTCGACGGCCGGGTCGTCGGCTGGGCCCAGTACGCCGAGGAGCGGGAGCCCGACTACCGCAGCGCCAGCATCGACATCTACGTGGCCGCCGACCTCCACGGTCGCGGCATCGGCACCGACGCCGTCCGGACGCTCGCCCGCCACCTGGTCGAGGACCGGGGCCACCACCGCATCACCATCGACCCGGCCGCCGACAACGCCGCAGCCATCGCCTGCTACCGGAAGGTCGGGTTCCGCGCCGTCGGCATCCTCCGCCAGGCCGAGCGGGGCAACGACGGCACCTGGCACGACAGCCTGATGATGGACCTCCTCGCCACCGAGCTCGGCGACCTCCTCGCCACCGAGCTCGGCGACGGCCTCGCCAACGGGTAGCGGCCGCAGGCCCTACCCCGGTCGAGGGTGGGCCCGGCGGTGCTCGTCGACCCGGTGGCCCTCGGCCTCCAGGAGCGGCACCTGGACCGGGGCGTGGGTGCGGTACACCCGGCCGTCGCCGGGCAGGACCCGCCACCACGGCAGGTCCGGCGCCGACCGCAACACGTTGGCCACCGCCTGTCCGGCCCCGGGGCGGCCCGCCTCCTCGGCCACCTCGCCGTAGGTCGCCAGCTCGCCCGGCCCCAGCCCGGCCACGACCCGCACGACGGCGGCCTGGAACGGCGTCGCCACGTGATCGTCGGGCCAGGGGACGAACCCGGGCGGGGGCGGCACCGACATGCGGGGGACGTCCGACCGGTCGTCCGGTCAGGCCGTGACGAAGGCTCGGATGGCCGCCTCGGCCCGACCGGCCACGTCGCTGTGGCTGGCGCCCGGGACCCGCTCGAAGGTGACCTCGGCGTTGACCAGGGCCGCGACGATCTCCTCGGCCATCTCGATCGGGCAGATCGGGTCGACCTCGCCGCTGGCCACCAGCACCGGGCAGGTCGCCGCGGCCAGGCCGGGACGGAGGTCCATGGTCGCCTGCTCGCCGGCCTGGAAGTGGGTCATCACGTCGAAGTTCATGACCACGCGGGCCAAGACGTCGGGGTCGGACGCCTCGGTGCTGTAGAGGGGCATGCAGTGCTCGACGTAGCCGCCGATGGCCTCGATGCCCCGCGCCCAGAAGTCCCGGGCCGCCCCTTCGGCCTGCTCGCCCCCGAACCGCCCGAAGGCGGCGGCGACGATGTCGGCGTCGAAGCGGGGTGAGGTGGAGCACAGCACGACCCGGGCGGCGTGGTCCGGATGGCGGGCCAGGTAGCGCTGGGCCACGAACCCGCCGAACGACTGGCCGATGACGATGGGCTTCTCGATGCCGAGGGCGTCGCACAGGCGCACCACGTCGTCGGCCCAGACGTCGAGCGTCCAGTCGTCGGAGGGGCCGGCGTCGCTCCGACCGTTGCCCCGGTGGTCGTAGTAGACGACCTGGGCGATGTCGGTGAGGCCCCGCAGCGGGCTGGCCTTGAACCCCGAGTGGTCGAACCCCGGGCCGCCGTGGAGCAGGACGACCGTCGGGCGCTCGACCATCGTCGGCCCGTCGGGCACCGACCCCAGCCCGTCGATGTCGACGAACAACCGGACACCGTCCCCGATCGCGACCCGCATGCCCCGACCCTAGGCCACGTTCAGGCCCAGGCGACCTTGCTGTCCTCGACCTCGAAGCGGGCGAGGGCGACGACGGCGAACACGACCGTCATCCCCAGCAGCACCGCGATCGGGAGGAGCACCGCCGACAGCCCTCCACCGTCGATGGTGACGGCCCGGAACCCCCGCATGGCCCAGTACTGCGGGGCGATGGGGGCGATCGCCTGGGCCCAGCCGGGCAGGGTCTCGATCGGCGACACCGCGCCCCCGAGCCCGCCCAGGACCATGGTGCTCATGTTGGTGAAGGCGTTGAGCTGCACCACCGACCGGGAGACGGCGAGCAGGGCGAACCCGAGCGCCAGCAGCATCACGCCGAACACCACCGCGAGCAGCACGAAGGCGGCCCACGACCCGGGCATCTCCAGGCCGAACAGCACCGACCCGCCCCCGAGGAGGACGCCGAGCTGGATGGCCAGGCACAGGATCGGCACCAGGCTCTTGCCCAGCACCAGCTCGCCCGTCGACAGGGGGGACGCCCGCAGCCGCTCCCAGGTCCCCCAGCCGTGCTCCCGGAACATGCCGAAGCCGACGTTGCCCACGAGGAAGCCGCTGAAGGTCACCGCCGCACCGGGCACGACGAAGTTGGCGCCGGGCACGTCGACCCCGGGGTCGTAGGCGGCGAGGGCGGCGCCGTTGGCGTCGCGGGTGAAGGCCATGAAGGCCAAGGGAGCGACGGTGAAGATGATCAGGAAGGTCGGGTCGGCCCGCAGGATTCGCAGGTCGTGGCGGGCCACGGAGCGGACGCGGCCCCAGCCGGGGCGGTCGGTCATGGGAGGACCTCCTCCTCGTCGTCGGTCGCGGCGTAGGTCCGGCCGGTGACGGCGAGGAACACCGTCTCCAGGCTGGGTGGTCGCAGCTCGACGTTCACCAGCCGGTCGGCGTCGGCGCCGAGACCACCGACCAGGTGGGCGGCGAGCGGGCCGGGGTGGGCATCGGTGCGGGCGCGGACGACCGACCCCTCGACCTCGACCTCCACCGGGCCGGCCGCACCGGACGGGACCGGGGCGCGGGCCGGGGCCGACACCGCCGGCGCCGGCCCGTCGAAGGTCAGCTCCACCAGGCCCAGGCTGTGCTCGGCCACGAGGGCGTCGATCGGGCCCCGAGCACGGATGCGGCCCCGGTCGAGGATCGCCACGCTGGCCTCCAGCTCCTCGACCTCCGGCAGGTAGTGGGTCGAGTAGAGGACGGCGCCGCCCTCCTCCCGGACCAGCCGGGAGATGGCGGCCAGCAGACGGGAGCGGGTGGCGATGTCGACCCCGGTGGTCGGCTCGTCGAGCATCAGCAGGGGCGGCCGGTGGACCATGGCCATGGCGGTGTGGAGCCGGCGCTTCTCGCCCCCGCTCAGGTGCCGGGCGGGCCGGTCGATCAGGGCGGTCAGCTCGAGCAGGTCGGCGACCTCCTCGATGCGGTCCCGGGCCTGGGTCGGGCCCAGACCGGCCAGCCCGGCGAACAGCTCGAGGTTCCCCCGCACCGACACGGTCGGGTAGATCCCGG
>CAYQGF010000411.1:0-3641 GCA_964416885.1 uncultured Iamiaceae bacterium | reverse complement strand
GGCCTGGCACGACCCGTGGCCGTTGCGGGAGGGCACCCTGCTCGACCTCGACGACGAGCTGGTCGCTGCCGGCGGGCTGCCGGCGCCGGAGGGTGAGCCGTGGGTGCACGTGTCCGACGGGGTCGACGTCCGCATCGGCCCGACGTTCCGGTACTGACGCGGCCCGGCCCCGGCTCGGGTGAGCCGGGGCCGGGCCTGGGCACCCCCGCGGGCGGTCGAGGGTGGGGGAGGGGTCAGGCCTGGAACGGGCCGTCGCCCACGACGGCGGTGTCGACGTAGCCGTCGCCGTCGGTGTCGACGAGGGCGGTGTCGTAGTAGCCGTCGCCGTCGGTGTCGCCCACCGCGGTATCGGCGTAGCCATCCCCGTCGGTGTCGACCACGGCGGTGTCGACGAAGCCGTCCCCGTCGGTGTCGCCGGCAACGGTGTCGACCCAGCCGTCGCCGTCGGTGTCGCCGGCCACCGTGTCGGCGAAGCCATCGTGGTCGGTGTCGGCCACCGCGGTGTCGTAGAAGCCGTCGCCGTCGGTGTCCCCCGCGACGGTGTCGGCCACGCCGTCGTAGTTGGCGTCGTCGACGACCGTGTCGGTCCAGCCGTCGCCGTCGGTGTCGACCTCGACGATGTCGACGAGCCCGTCGCCGTCGGTGTCATAGGAGAGGGTGTCGGTGAACCCGTCGCCGTCGGTGTCGCTCTCGACCGTGTCGATGAAGCCGTCGCCGTCGGTGTCGTAGCCGAAGTCGCTCATTGGGGGTGTCCTTTCGTGCGGCCGCCTCGGCCGTTCGGGGTGGATGTGCCCGTGAGAGCGCGCCGCCGCCGGGGCTGTTCCCGGGGGGAGGTCCCCGTGCGCCCGGTCAGCCCGCGGTGTGGATCGCGGCGACGACGGCGGCGAGAGCTTCGTCGGGGATGCCGCCCGGGGCGTACAGCCCGACCCGGTCGACGGCGGCGCCGAAGCGGGCGAGGCACCGGGCCGCGACCCGGTCCGGGTCGCCCCGGAGCACCACGGCATCGAGCAGGTCGTCGTCGACCAGCGCCGCCATCTCGGCCCATCGGCCCTCGCGGGACAGCCGGCGCAGCTCGGGGTGGAGGGCGGCCCGGCCCTCCATGGCCAGCACCGGTTCGTAGGCCGGCGTCGACCCGTAGAAGCCGACCAGCCAGCGGGCGCCGGCGTCGGCCGCCTCCTGCTCGGCCGCGTCGCGGCCGCAGGCGACGATGCTCTCGCCGACCACGGTGACCTCGGCCCGCGGCCGCCCGGCCTCGGCCAGGGCGTGCTCGATGCGGGGGAGCGTCTCGGCCGCGACGAAGCGGTCCGACGTGAACGGGTGGACCAGGAGGCCGTCGGCGACGGCGAGGGCGACCGCGGCCATCCGGGGCCCGAGGGCGCCCAGCCAGATCGGGGGCCGGGGGTGGTCGAGAGGGCCGGGGTCGAAGGCGGGCGTGGTGAGGGTGTGGCGGGTACGGAGACGAGCCGCCAGGCGAGGCGACCCAGAAGCACAGTGCCCTCGTCTCCGAGGCCCTGCCGAGGAGATGTCCGTCGCGACACGGTCGGGTGTTGCGAGGTTCAAGAGCCCTCGAAGGCCAGGGGCTCACCGTCCTGCCAGGTCGACCAGAAGGCCCGGACCGCGCCGACCCACTCGGTCATGCGGGCCGCCGGGTGCGACCAGGTGCTGCCGTAGCGGCGCTCGACGTGGGCCCGGACCTGGGTGCCGAGCCCCAGGGCGAAACGCCCGCCGCTCAGGGCCTGGAGGTCCCAGGCGGTGTGGGCCAGGTGGGCGGGGGAGCGGGGGAAGGCGATGGCCACGTTGGTGGAGAGGTCGACGTCGAGGCCCGACGCCAGCACCAGCGGGAGGAAGACGTCGTGGGGGCCCTCGACGGTGAACAGGCCATCGACCCCCGTGGCGGCCAGCGCCTCGGCTCGCGCCGCCACCTCGGTCGGTCGGCCGGAGAGCAGGGTATCGACCTTCACCCGCCCGAGCCTGCCAGCCGGCGGTCGCCCCGACCGGGACGGTCCTCGCCCCGCTCGTAGCCTGCACACCGGTGAAGCGCCTCGTCCCGGTCCTGGTCATGGCGCTCGTGCCGGCCCTGGTCGGGGCCGGCTGCGGGCTCGGCGGTCGGGACGCGGCCCGGGGTGCGCCGCCGCCGACCACGGGCCCGACGAGCGGCCCCGCGTCGACCGATGGCCCGGTCACCACCGGTCCGGCCGTGGACACCGGGGCGGTGGCGCCGGCCGTCGAGGCCACGGGCGCGGTCGAGCACGGGTCGCTGGTCGCCCCGGACGGCCGCACCCGCACCTACCGCCTCTACCGGCCGACGACCGTGCCCGACGACGCCCCGCTGGTGGTGGCCCTCCACGGGGGGATGGGCAACGGCGACCAGTTCGCCCGGACCTCGGGCTACGAGGGCCTGGCCGAGGCCAACGGCTTCGTCGTCGTCTTCCCGGACGGGACCCCGACCGCGGTCGGCCCCGAGAACCTGGTGTGGAACGGCGGCGGGTGCTGCGCCGCCGCGGTGCGGGACGACGTCGACGACGTCGGCTTCCTCACGGCCCTGGTCGACACCCTGGCCGACCAGGAGGGCATCGACGCCGGCCGGGCGCTCGTCACCGGCCATTCCAACGGGGCGATCATGGCGTTGCGCCTGGCCTGCGAGGCCGCCGACCACGTGGCCGCGGTCGCGGTGCAGGCGGGCACCGTCTTCGTCGACAACTGCGCCCCGTCCCGGCCGGTCGCCGCCCTGGACCTCCACGGCACCGCGGACACCCACCTGCCGATCGACGGCGGCGTCGGCCGCGACAGCCGGGCCGGCGCCGACTTCCCCCCGCCCCGCGACGGACTGGCCGCCCTGGCCGCGGCGAACGGATGCGAGGGGGCCGCCGCCCCGACCACCCGGGACACCGATCAGGCGGGCGTCACCGTCGAGTCCTGGGGGCCGTGCCCCGACGGTGCCGACGTCGAGCTGGTGGCCGTCGAGGCGGCCGGTCACTCGTGGATGGGCCACCCGGCCCCCTCGGCCCAGAGCGACGAGCCCTCCCCCGACCTCGACGCCAGCATCCTCACGTGGACCTTCCTGTCCGCCGACCGGCCGCGCCGATGAGTCGCCGGCGCGGGGGCGGTCGACCCTGACATGAGCATCATCGCCAGCATCACCACATCGGTCGACGGCTACGTCACCGGTCCTGACGACGGCCCGAGCCTGGGCCTCGGCCGCGGCGGGGAGCGTCTCCACTACTGGGTCATGGGTGGGCCGTGGACCTACGACGGCGAGCATGACCCGACCGGCAGCACCGGCGCGGACAAGGAGTACCTCGACAGCCTGACCGAGGGCATGGGCGCCGCCATCTGCGGCCGGAACATGTACGAGGCGGCCGGACGGTGGGGCGGCACCAACCCCTTCGGCGGCACGCTGTTCGTCCTCACCCACCGGCTGGACGACGCGCCGGGCCCGGAGACCGGGTTCGTGTTCGTCGGCTCGCTGGACGAGGCCATCGACCGGGCGCGGGAGGAAGCCGGCGACCGCAACGTCGGCATCGGCGGTGGCGCGGCTGTCATCCGTCAGGCCCTGGCCGCCGGTCACGTCGACGAGCTGGCGCTCTCCACCGCACCGGTCGTCCTCGGGGCCGGCAAGCGGCTGTTCGACGGCTTCACCG
>CAYQGF010000410.1:2456-3671 GCA_964416885.1 uncultured Iamiaceae bacterium | reverse complement strand
GGCGAGATCGTCGTCAACGTGGAGCAGCTGAAGTCCGACCACAGCCTCCGAGACGAGCGGATCCGCCACGACTTCCTCGAGTCCGACCGGTACCCGCTCGCCCACTACGTCACCCAGACGATCGACGGCCTCCCCGACGAGATCACCGACGGCACCGACTACTCGCTGACGCTCCACGGTGACCTCACCCTCAAGGACATCACCCAGCCCGTCGATGTCGACGCGGTGGTGCGCCGGGAGGGCGGGGAGCTGAGGATCTCGGGCACGGCCGAGATCCTCCTGTCGGACTTCGACGCCGGGCCGATCAACATCGTCGGCCTGGCCCGGACCGGCAACGAGGCGACCTTCGGGTTCGACCTGGTCATGCCCGAGGCCGACGACCTCGACATCGTCGAGCGGGAGCCCGACGTGGAGGCGATCGAGGTGGCCGGCCCGGGCGACCCGAAGTTCTCCGAGACGGTGCAGCCGGTGCTCGAGGCCAACTGCGCCTCGTGCCACCAGCCCGGTGGGGCCGGCGCGGGCACCTGGGTGCTGGCCTCGGCCGGCGACGCGGCCCGGGTGGCCTCCGGCATCGGCCTGGCCGTCGACAGCGGCTACATGCCGCCGTGGCTGGCCTCCGAGGAGAGCGTGGCCATGAAGTACGACATGCGCCTCTCCGCCGACGAGAAGGCGGCCATCATGGACTGGGTGCGGGCCGGCGGTCCGCTCGACGTCGACCCCGACACCCGGGTGGAGGCCACGCCCGAGGAGGGCTCCCAGCTCCGCACCGACCTCTCGTTGAGCCTGCCCGAGCCCTACGTGGCCCGCACCGACCAGGACAACGACTACCGCTGCTTCATCCTCGACCCCGAGGTGACCGAGCCCACGGGCATCAGCGGCTACGAGTTCCGGCCCGACCAGGTCCCGATCGTGCACCACGCCCTCGTCTACCGGGTCCGGGCCGACCTGCGGCCCCAGCTCGACGCGGCCGAGGCCCGCGACGACGTGCTCGGGTGGGAGTGCTTCGGCGACATCAACGTCGACGGCACCGGCATCTCGCCCAGCAGCCGGGGCGCCGGCGCCGACCTGCTGATGGGGTGGGCGCCGGGGCAGCCGGCGAGCCTCTTCGACCCGGGGACGGCGATCAAGCTCGAGCCCGGTGACCTCCTGGTGATGCAGGTGCACTACCACGCCGACGAGGACCCGCCGCCCGACCAGTCGACCCTCGACCTCCAG
>CAYQGF010000410.1:0-2356 GCA_964416885.1 uncultured Iamiaceae bacterium | reverse complement strand
GCACTACCACGCCGACGAGGACCCGCCGCCCGACCAGTCGACCCTCGACCTCCAGTTGGTCCAGGACGACCTGGGCTCCTACGACGACATCCAGGTCACCACCTACCTGGCGCCGGCCGAGATCCCGTGCCTGCCCGAGGAGTCCGACGCCCCCCGGTGCGACCGGGACGTCGAGATGGAGGTGCTCGCCGAGCAGTACGGCCCCGCCGGCCCCGGCATCGCCAGCGGCCTTCACCTGATCTGTGGCACCACGCCCGAGGAGATCGGGGTCCTCGATGACGAGAACCGGGCCCACACCTCGTGCGACCACACGGTCGGGCCGGGCCGGTCCGGTCAGTTGCTGGCCGTGCTAGGCCACATGCACGAGATCGGCGTCACCTACCGGATGACCCTCAACCCGGACACGCCCGACGAGAAGGTGCTGCTCGACATCCCCCGGTGGGACTTCAACTGGCAGTTCAACTACTCGATCGACGAGGACATCGTCCTCCAGCCCGACGACGTGATCCGGGTCGAGTGCAGTTGGGACCCGACGTTGCGAGACCCTGCCGACGAGCCGCACTGGGTGTCCTGGGCCGAGGGCACCGAGGACGAGATGTGCTACTCGACAGTAGCGACACGCGTCTCCGGCGATTGACCGGTCGCCCCGGCGGGGGGCGACGGGCCGCGGCGGCGCCCACCCTCGTCCGGGCTCTGGTCCCGGCCCTGGCTCGGGCCCTGCTCGTGCTCGGCGGGGCGGGCGCCGTCCTCCTCGGGGCCGCCGGCCCCGCCGGGGCGCACAACAACCGCACCGTCTTCGTCGGCGAGCGCGGGCCCTACGACGTGGTGGCGTCGGTCGTCGACGTCGACCGGGGTGAGGAGACCGGGCTGCTGCTCGAGCTCAACGTGCGCTCCGCCGGCGATCGCCGACCGGTGGAGGACGCCACCGTGACCGTGTCCGGCGTGGCCGGGAGCCGGCGGGCCGGGCCGCTGCAGGCCGAGGCCTTCGCCGGGACCTACCGCGTCCTCGTCCCCGGGCTCGACGTCGAGTCCTGGGAGCTGGAGGTGACGATCGACAGCGCCCGCGGCGAGGCCCGCTTCACCGAGGCGGTCCCGGGGCCGGTCGCCCTGCACGGCATCGCGGTCGTCGACTCGGGCGACGAGCCGGCGACGGCGGGCTGGGTCGCCGTCGTGGTGGCCCTCGTCGTCGGGCTCGCCGGGGCCGGGCTCACCGGCGTCTGGCGGACCGCGGTCCGTGGCGCCAGTGCCGCCCTGCTGGTGGCGGCGGCCGTCGTCCTGCACGGGACCTGGTCGGCCTCGTCGTCGGAGGCGGCGGCCAAGGCCCTGGCGATGCTGCCGGCGGGGGCCGCCGCGGTCGCCCTCGTCGTCGGGGCCGTGTTGGTGGGCCGGGGCCGTGACGACGCCGTCGGCCTGGTGTTCGCCGGCGCGGCTGGGCTCGCCATCGTGGTCGGATGGCCGGAGCGGACGGTCCTCGGCGACCGCTACCTCGGCACGTCGCTGTCCCCGGGGGTGGCGAGGGCCGGGGTCGCCGCGGTGCTCGGCCTGGGCTCCGGCCTGGCCGCCCTCGTGGTCGTGCGGTCGAGGACGGCCCTCCGGGGCCTGGTCCCCCGCCGGGCCGGCTGATCGTCAGCCACGGGCCCGGTCTCCGTTCTGGCGCGCCACGCCCGTGGTTCGGCCCGTCTGCCGCGCCAGAACGAGAGTGAAGCCGGTCGGTGGCCGTTCTGGCGCGTCAGGCCCGTGGTTCGGCCCGTCTGGCGCGCCAGAACGGGACGGCGGTCAGGGCTCGATGACGTTGGACCAGATGGTGAAGTCGTCGAGCAGGTCGACCAGGTGGCGGAGGGCGCCGTCGTCGGGGGCGCAGGTGACGGCGCCGGCGGCCAGCTCGTCGTCGATGGTGGACTCCCGGAGGACGAAGCGGTCCAGCACCGCTCGCTCCAGGGTCACCGTGGCGTCGAGGTCGGGGAGGGCCGAGCCGCCGACCCGTCCGACCAGCCCGCCGTCGACCACCTCGCACCACGCCGTCTCGCCCGTGTCGGTGAGGTCGAAGCGGAGCCGCAGGTGCACCTCCGCGGCCCGGGCCCCGTTCAGCCGCACGGCCAGGTAGGAGAAGAACAGCCCGAGCGGCATGGCCCGGACCGCGTCGGGCGAGGCCGTCCCGCCGCCCAGGCGGCCGAAGTCGGGCGAGCCGTCCCGCAGCTCCTGGGCACCCATCAGGTAGGCGTTGCGCCAGGTGGCCGACTCGGCCTGGTACCCCATCTGCTCCAACGCATCGGCCTGGAGCTCCCGAGCCGCCTGGTTGGCCGGGTCGGCGAACACGACGTGGTCGACCAGTTGGGCCACCCACCGGTACTCGCCC
>CAYQGF010000409.1:0-3698 GCA_964416885.1 uncultured Iamiaceae bacterium | reverse complement strand
CCCAGGCGAACATCGGCACCCGGTCGAGGCTCATCCCCTTGGTGCGGACGGCCAGGATCGTCGTGGCGACGCAGACCGCGCCGAGCAGCAGGGCGACGATGACCAGGCCGGTGGAGGCGGCCCACAGGTCGACGGCGTCGGAGCGCCCGCCCCCGGGACCGCCGTTGATGGCGTAGGCGGTGACGGTGAGCCCGGCGCCGATCAGGAAGGCCCAGAAGGAGGCGGCTGCGGCCCGGGGGAAGGCGATGGCCCGGGCGCCGACCTGGAGGGGCACGACGACCATGGCCAGGCCGAGCAGGGCCGGCATCAGGAAGAGGAGGGTGGCCGAGGTGGTGTGGAAGCTGCCCACCTGCGGCGCCGAGTCGACGCTGAGGATCGTGTTGCCGATCGTCCCGTCGACCCGGTCGACCCCGCCGAGCAGGCCGGTGACGGCGCTGGCGAGACCGAGGCCGAGGGCGGCCCCGATGTACAGGCGGCCGATGACCTTGTGGTCGGTCGACCCGAGCAGGCCGGCGAACCCGGTGGGGCCGGCGGCGCTGGTCGCGGTGGCCGGAGCGGCCTGGGGCGGGGCTTGTGTTGCTGTCATCGACGCGTGGACCTCGCAGGAGACGCCCACCGCGCGCAGGACGGGGCGCCACCCAGTGGGGAGACAGTTCCTATCGCTGGCGGACAATACACAGGCACCCTCTCGGGCCGGGAAAGGGACAGGGACACGGTCGGGCTCATGCCACGCCGACCAGGAGCTGGTCGAGGGCCATGGCCCCGAACAGCAGGGTCACGTAGGTGATCGACCAGTGGAACAGGCGCATGGCCTTGGCCGGGTCCGGGGTGCGGTGGAGCTGCACGGTCAGGCCCAGGTAGGCGGCGCCGAGGACGACGGCGGCGACCAGGTAGAAGGTGCCCATGTCGGCGACGGGGGCGAAGACGAGCGTCAGCGCCCACAGCACGGCGGTGTAGGCGACGATGCGCGACGTGACCGACCGCATGCTCGACACGACCGGGAGCATCGGGACCTCGGCCGCGGCGTAGTCGTCTCGGTAGCGGACGGCCAGGCACCAGAAGTGCGGCGGGGTCCACACGAAGATGACGGCGAAGAGCACCCAGGGCGCCCATCCCAGGCCGCCGGTGACCGACGACCAGCCGACGAGGGTCGGCACCGCGCCGGCGGCCCCGCCGATCACGATGTTCTGGGTCGACGTGCGCTTCAGCCACAACGTGTAGACGAAGACGTAGAAGAGGGTGGCCGAGACCGCCAGCACCGCCGAGAGCAGGTTGACGGCGGTGGCGAGCAGCACGAACGCCGCGACCTCGAGGGTGACGGCGAAGACGAGGGCGGCCCGGGGCGTGATCTCGCCGGTGACCAGCGGCCGGTTGCTCGTCCGCTTCATCACCCGGTCGATGTCGCGGTCGACGACCATGTTGATGGCGTTGGCGCCGCCGGCGGCGAGCGCCCCGCCGAGCACCGTCCACAGCACCAGCCAGCCGCTGGGCAGGCCCCGGGCGGCCACGACCTGCACCGGCACCGTCGTGACCAGGAGGAGCTCGATGATGCGGGGCTTGGTGAGGGCCAGGTAGGCCGCGGCCTTGCTGCGCTCCCGGGCCTCGGTGCCGGCCGGGGCGTCGGCCTGGTCGAGCCCGTCCGCCTCGACCGCGGCGCCGGGCGCCGGCGGGCCCAGGGGCTCCACCAACCGGAGCCGTGGCCGGGCCGCCGACGTGAGCGGGGGCGCGGCAGCGCCGGAAGAGGACGGGATCACGGGGGCGAGACTACGGCCGCTCCCGAGGGGGGGCCAAAGGGGAGCAAGGATTCCTCGCCCAAACGGCCCGCCCGACGCGGCCACCGACCGGCTCCGACGGCCCGGCACCGCTCCGCCTTGGCCGAGGGCCGCGGTCCGGCCGTAGCCTCGGAGGGTGGCCGTGACGGACCGCGCTCCGACGCTCTCACCCGCCGCCTACCGCCGCATCACCCTCGTGGCCCTCTGGTCGCTGGTGTTCATCGTGGTCACCGGGGCCGGCGTGCGGCTGACCGGATCGGGCCTGGGGTGCTCGTCGTGGCCGGGCTGCGAGCCCGGCGAGCTCACGCCCCACACCGCATCGGGCCTCCACCCGTGGGTGGAGTTCGCCAACCGGATGGTCACCGGCGCGGTGTCGTTGGCCGTCGTGCTGGCGGTCCTCGGCTCCCTCCGCCGCGTGCCCCGACGCCGGGACCTGACCAGGCTGTCGTGGGGCCTGGTGGCGGGGGTGGTCGGCCAGATCCTCCTCGGCGCCGTGGTCGTGAAGCTCCACGTCCACCCGGTCGCGGTGCAGGGCCACTTCGTGCTCTCCGCGGTGCTGGTCGCCAACGCCGTGGTCCTCCACCACCGGGCGGCCCGCCCCGACGGGGCCGACGGCGCGCCGGCCCCGGCGATGCCGCTCGCCGGCCCGGTGGTGCTCCGGCTGGCCCGGGCCGCCGTCGTCGGCGCCGCGGTCGTGATGGCCGCCGGCACGGTGGTGACCGGCTCCGGCCCCCACGCCGGCGACGAGGACGCCGAGCGGCTGGAGTGGCTGTCGGTCCGGGGGGTGGCGATGATCCACAGCGGTGTGACCTGGGCGTTCCTGGCCCTCGTGGTCGCCCTCGTCGTGCGGATGCGCCGCGACCTCGTCGGCCCGGCCGGGATGGAGCGGGCCACCACCCTGCTCACCCTGATCGTCCTCCAGGGCGGCGTCGGCTACCTCCAGTACGCCACCGGCGTCCCCGAGGGGCTGGTCGGGCTGCACGTGCTGGGGTCGATGCTGGTGTGGATGGCGGCGTGGCGGCTCCACCTGACCCTGGCCGAACCGGTACCGGTGCCGCCGGTCCCGGTCGGGGCGACGGGGGCACGGGCCGCGGCCGTCACCGGTGGGGGTCGACCGTGACCGACGTGGCACCGCTGGAGGTCATCGAGCCCGACCTCGGGGAGGACACCGACCTCGACCGGCCGTGGCAGGTCATCGTGTGGGACGACCCCGTCAACCTCATGCAGTACGTGACGTGGGTGTTCCGCAAGCTGTTCGGCTACTCGAAGGCGAAGGCCGAGCACCTGATGCTCCAGGTCCACCACGAGGGCAAGGCGATCGTGAGCAGCGGGCCCCGGGAGAAGGCGGAGCTGGACGTGTTCCGCCTCCACGAGCACGGGCTGTGGGCCACGATGGAGCAGCAGCCGTGAGGGGCGCCTGAGGTGGCCCGGCGCTTCGTCACCCGCAAGCGGGACGGCACGTTCCGGGTCCGGGTCGGTGGCGACCTGGCCGACGTGCTCGGCATCCTGGTCGACCAGCTCGACCCCCAGCTCGACGACCCGTCGAAGGACCCGACCCTGCGCCGGCTGTTCCCGCCGGCCCACCCCGACGACCTGGTGGCCGAGGCGGCCTGGGAGATCGAACGGGGCGACGAGCTCCGGGACGCCCGGCGGGCCACCCTCGACGTCGTCCGCTCCGTCGGCGACGGCCCGCTCGACGAGGAGCGGCTCGTCGCATGGGTGCAAGGCGTCAACGCCCTCCGCCTGGTCCTGGCCGAACGGCTCTCGGTCAGCGGTGACGAGGACGCCGAGCGGGAGGCGATCCTTCGGGCCCAGGCGCTCGTCGAGGACGAGGACGCGCCCCGCGCCGAGCGCGAGGAGGCCTACCGCACCCTCGGCCAGTGGCAGGTCTACGAGCTGCTCGGCGCCCTGGTCCACGACGCCGTG
>CAYQGF010000408.1:0-3711 GCA_964416885.1 uncultured Iamiaceae bacterium | reverse complement strand
GTTCGACAGGTCCAGGCCGGTGAGGTCGCCGGCGACCTGCATGCCCTGGGCCACCGTCGAGGTGACCGACCGGGTCACGTCCGACGCGCCGTCGGTGCTGATGACCGTCAGCTTGTCGATGTTGCCCATGGGCTCGGCGGCGGCCGCCACGATCTGGGGCAGGGCCTTCGCCAACAGGTCGAGGATGGCGGCCTCGCCGTAGGCCGAGTAGCTCTCGGCCTTGCGCTGCATGGCCTCGGCCTCGGCCTCACCGGCCGCCCGGGTGGCATCCGCGGTCGCGGTGCCCTCGGCCCGGATGGCCTCGGCCAGCTGCTCGCGCTGGGAGCGCTCGGCCTCGCCCCGCACCTTGACGGTGTAGGCGTCGGCGTCGCCGGTGGCCCGGGTGGCGTCGGCCTGGGCCTCGCCCTCGATGCGCACCGCCTGGGCCAGCTGCTCCCGCTGGCGCCGCTGGGCCTCGCCCTGGAGCTCCACCTGTCGGGCCTCGGCCTCGGCCCGGGCGATGTGGGCCTGGCGGGCGGCCTCGGCCTTGGCGATGGCGGCGTTGCGCTCGGCCTCGGCCTCCTGCTCCACCGCGTAGCGCTGGGCATCGGCCGGCTTGCGGACCTCGGTGTCGAGCTCCCGCTCCTTCAGGGCGGCCCGCCGGGCGGCGACCTGCTCCTGGGCGGTCATGACCTCCTGGTCCTTGGCCGCCTGGGCGATGGGGCCCGAGGCCGCGGCGTGGGCGGCGGCGGCGTCGGTCTCGGCCTGGATCTCGGCCTGCTTCAGGGCCAGCGCCCGGTTGGCGACCGCGATCTCCTCCTCGGCGATCAACCGGGCCTGCTCGGCCTCCCGCCGGGCCGCGGCCTCGGCGACCGCGGCGTCCTTGGCGGCGCGGGCCGCCTCGGGCCGGCCCAGGTCGGCGAGGTACTGGCCCTCGGCCTGGATGTCCTGGAGCTGGAAGGTGTCGAGCACCAGGCCCTGGTTGGTGAGGCTCGACTCGGCCTCCTCGGTGACGGCCGCCGCGAAGGTGGCCCGGTCGCGGATGATCTCCTCCACGGTGAGGCGGCCGACGATGGCGCGCAGGGCACCGGCCAGCACCTCCTTGGTGAAGTGGTCGATGTCCTGTTGCTGGCCGAGGAAGCGCTGGGCCGCGGCCCGCACCGAGTCCTCCTGGCCGCCGACCTTGACGACGGCCACGGCCTCCAGCGAGCAGCGGATGCCGTTCTTGGCGATGGCGGCGGGGACGCTGACCGCGAGCTGGCGGCTGGTCAGGTCGAGCACGGCCAGGCGTTGCACGACCGGCACGACGAACACGCTGGCGCCCATCACGACCTTCTGGCCGGAGAGGTCGTGGGTCAGGCGCCCGGTCTCGGGGTTGGTCACCTCCCTTCCCTTGCGGCCGGTGACGATGAACGCCTCGTTGGGGCCGGCGACCTTGATGCGCGACAGCACGAACAACACGATCAGCACGATCAGGGCGACGAGCCCGGCGCCGGCGATGAGCCCGGTCATGGGTGGGTGACCTCCTGTGTCAGGGGTTGGTGGGTGGGGTGGGGGGCGACGAGTCGGCCGACCAGAACCGCTCGGCCGACTCGACGGCGACGAAGGTGGGGGAGAGGACCTCGACCACGACGACCTCGTCGCCGATGCGGAGCGCCTCGTCGCCGCGGGCGGCGACCTTGATCCGTTGGCCGGCGTGGTCGACCAGGACCTCGCCGGTGCGGTCGGCGGTGAGGGCGGTGACGACCCGCCCGGGCCGTCCGACCATGTCGGAGGCGCGGACGTTGTCGTCGGTGCGCATGTGCATCAGGCCCCGGACCAGTCGGACGGCACCCAGGGCCAGGAGGACCCCGGCGACCGCTCCCCCGGCCAGGGCCAGGGGGGTGGGCGCTCCGAGCTCGATGAGCAGGGCGCCGACGAAGCCGAAGGCGCCGACCAGGGCGGCGAGGGCCGGCAGCGACACCCAGTCGGGACCGAGGTCGACGTCGATGTCGAGGTCGCCGACGAGCAGCCCGATGAGCAGGCCCACCACTCCCACGCCGCCGAGCGCGAGCAGCGTGGTCGTCACGGACCGGTGCCCGTTCCGATCGGTCCGAGCGCCCTCTCCATGCGTCGACCATGCCCCATCATCACGCCGAATGGCAAGGGATTTGCCCGAGGGCGGGCAGGATCAGTGCATTCATGGTGCATCATGGCGAGGAAAGAGGTCGACGAGGCCCCAGAGGTGCTGGTTGAGGGCCTCGGTGAGGTCGGCCGCGGTCTTGCCGCTGCGGAAGACGACGAGGTCGCGGTCGGGGACCATGAGCAGCCGTTGGCCCTCGAAGCCGTGGGCCATGAAGCCGCCGTCGTCCCGGCCCGGGCGGACCCACCAGTGCGCCCCGTGGATCAGCTCCGGCTCCTCGAGGAGCTGGGAGCGGGGCGTGCGGCCGTGGTCGACCCAGGCGCTGGGTACCACCTGGGTGCCGTCCCACGTGCCGCCGCGCAGCGCGAGCAGGCCCAGGCGCAGCCAGTCCCGGACGGTCAGGTTCAGGTAGCTCGATGCCACCCAGAGCCCGGCGCCGTCGACGTCGATCGAGAGGCTGGTGGCGCCGATCGGGTCGAAGATCGCCTCCCGCAGGAGCGTGGCGACGGTGTCGCCGGTGATGCCGAGGGTGCGTTGGACGCAGCCCTGGACGATGTTGGTCGTGCCCGAGGAGTACGTGTACGCCTCGGGCGAGCCGGGCGGGTGGACGAGGGGCTTGTCGGCCGCGAACGCGGCCACGTCGGCGGCACCGGAGCCGAAGAGCATCTCCAGCACGTCGGGCAGGGCGTCGGCCTCGTCGACGTAGACCTCCGACCAGGCCAGGCCGGGCCGCATCCGGAGCAGGTCGTCCCAGGTGATGGCGGCCCGCTCGTCGTCGGCCCATGCCGGCACCGGGGCCGGGTCGGTCACCCGCAGGTGGCCCCGCTCCTGGAGGATGCCGACCAACAGGTGGCACACGCTCTTGGCCATCGACCACGAGTGCAGGGGCGTGTCGGGCGTGATCGGCCCCGGCTCGATGCCCGCCAGCTCGGCCAGCGGGTGCTCCTCTCTCATCCCGTAGCGCTCGGCCACGATGCGGCCCCGGTGGACCACGGCGACGGCGTTGGTGTGGCCGACGGCAGGGTCCTGGTCGGGGCCGAGCACCCGATCGAGACGGACGGCGAGCTCGGCCGGGTCGACCTCCGGCGGCGGCTCGCCGACCTCCCACTCGGCGGTCGGCCACTCCACCCCGTCAGGCTGGGGCGGGAAGGGGCGCATCGGGGGCGGGTCGGTCACGTCCATCGGCCCGGGACGGTACCGCCCACGCGTACGGAAGGTGCCTGGCACCTTCCGTACGGCGATCGCGGTTGGCGTGGCGGGCCGGACCGAGCACACTCGACCGGTGCTCACGGTGAACGGCTTGCGCGTCGACGTCGGTGGGGTGGTCCTGCTCGACGGGGTCACCTTCTCGGTGCGCGCCGGCGACAAGGTCGGCATCGTCGGGCGCAACGGCGCCGGCAAGACCACGATGCTCAAGATCCTCGGTGGCGACGCCGATCCGTCCCGGGGCACGGTGCGGCGCGAGGGCGGCGTGGGCTACCTCCCGCAGGACCCCCGTCTCGACGGGGTGCCCGACGAGCGCACCGGGCTCGAGCACGTGCTGTCGGGCCGAGGGTTCGACGAGGCCCTGATGCGGCTGGAGAAGCTCCGGGTCGCCATGGAGGAGGACC
>CAYQGF010000407.1:0-3721 GCA_964416885.1 uncultured Iamiaceae bacterium | reverse complement strand
CCGGACCAGGCCCGGACCTCGGGGAAGCGGGCGGCGACGGCGGGCCGCACCCGGGGGCCGACCAGCCGGCGGACCGCCTCCAGGTCCTTGCCGAAGGCCAGCTCGGCCCCGTCGGTGTCGGTGACCGAGAAGGTCATCCGCAGGTGCGGCGGGACGGCCCGGACGTCGAGCTCGTCGGGGCCGATCGGCTCGCCGGCCAGCTCGGCCAGCACGGCGGCCAGGGCCTCGGTGACCGGCCGGGCCTCGGGCCGGAGCCGCCGGGCCGCCTCCTCGGCGGTGGTCGCCAGCGGGGCCAGCAGCCGGCGCCGCTCCTTGCCGATCGTGCCGACCAGGGCGACGACCAGGGCGTCGCGGTGACCGGGGACCTGCCAGTCGAAGTCCCACGGCTCGACCCGGTCGAGCAGGGGGAGCGGGACGTGGACGGTGACGCCGTCGTGGTCGTCGTCGGGGTCGAAGCGGTAGGTGAGGGGGAGGACGAGGTCACCCTGGCGCCAGGTGTCGGGGTAGCCGGCGGGGTCGAGGCCGGCGTCGGCACCGACCAGGTCGTCCCACGTGAGGGTGAGCAGGTCGGGCCGCTCCCGGCGGGCCTCCTTCCACCACCGGTCGAAGTGGCGGCCGGACACCACGTCGGGACCGACCCGGGCCTCGTAGAAGCGGCGCAGGGTCTCGTCGTGGTCGAACAGGTCGGCCCGCCGGAGCCGGTCGCCCAACGCCCGGGCCTCGGCGAGGAAGGCCTCGT
Source organism: uncultured Iamiaceae bacterium (assembly GCA_964416885.1). Classification (GTDB taxonomy): domain Bacteria; phylum Actinomycetota; class Acidimicrobiia; order Acidimicrobiales; family Iamiaceae; genus Iamia. Next base: position 2,982 of record CAYQGF010000407.1, on the reverse strand, counting down.
TGGTGGCGAGGAAGCGGTGCCGGGTCGTCCACTCCCGCCGCACCAGGGCGTGGTCGACGAACAGCTCCCGGGCCAGCTCGGGGTCGACGCCGGCCAGGCCGACCGTGCGCCCCGGCACCACCGGCAGCCCGTACAGCGTCGCCTTCTCGGTGCAGATCGCCCGCCCGGCCCGCTCGTCCCAGCGGACGTCGGTGTAGGAGTGCTTGAGCAGCGGGCCGGCCAGCTCCTCGCACCACTCGGGCCGGATGGTGGCCACGCCCCGCGCCCACAGCCGGTTGGTCTCGACCAGCTCGGCCGCCATCACCCACGCCGGCGGCTTGCGGGCCAGGGCCGAGCCGGGGGCGACCTGGAACCTCGCGCCCCGGGCGCCCCGGAACTCGCGGGTGTCGCGGTCGCGCATCCCGACCTGCGAGAGCAGCCCGGCCAGCACCGCCCGGTGGACCTGGTCCGGGCCGGCCTCCTCGGTGCCGGGCACGATGCGCAGCTCCTTGGCCGCCCGTTCGAGCTGGCGGTGGAGGTCGCGCCACTCCCGGACGCGCAGGAAGTTGAGGAACTCGGCCTTGCACTCCCGACGGAAGCGGTTGCCGGTGAGGGCCCGGCGCCGCTCCTCCAAGTGGTCCCACAGCTTCACCAGGGCGAGGAGGTCGGAGCCGGGCACGACGAAGCGACGGTGCAGCTCGTCGGCGGCCGGGCGCTGGTCGAGCGGCCGCTCCCGGACGTCCTGGATCGACAGGGCGGCGGCGATGACCAGAACCTCCCGGACGCAGCCCTGGCGCTCGGCCTCCAGCACCATCCGCCCCAGCCGGGGGTCGATCGGCAGCCGCACCAGGTCGCGCCCGGTCCTCGTGACCTCGCCCTCCTCCAACGCCCCGAGCTCCTCCAGCAGGGCCACGCCATCGCGCACCGACCGGCTGTCCGGCGGGTCGAGGAACGGGAACGCGGCTACGTCCCCGAGCCCGAGGGTGGCCATCTGGAGGATGACCGACGCCAGGTTGGTGCGGAGGATCTCGGGGTCGGTGAACGCCGGCCGGGCGTCGTAGTCGGCCTCGGAGTAGAGGCGGACGCAGATCCCCGGACCAACCCGGCCGCAGCGCCCGGCCCGCTGGTTCGCCGAGGCCTGGCTGACCTTCTCGATCGGGAGCCGCTGGACCTTGAGCCGGTGGCTGTAGCGGGAGATGCGGGCGGTGCCGGCGTCGACCACGTAGCGGACGCCGGGCACGGTGATCGACGTCTCGGCCACGTTGGTGGCCAGCACGACCCGCCGCCCCCGGTGGGGCTGGAAGACCCGGTGCTGCTCGGCGCTCGACAGCCGGGCGTAGAGGGGGAGGACCTCGACGCCCCGCAGGGCCCGGTCGGACGCCGTCCGATCGGCCAGGGCGTCGGCGGTGTCGCGGATCCCGCGCTCGCCGCTCAGGAACACCAGGACGTCGCCCGGCCCCTCCCGGGTCAGCTCGGTCACCGCGTCGCACACCGCCTCGACCTGGTCGCGGTCGTCGTCGATGACGTCGTCGCCCTCCTCGACGGCCACCGCCGCGGCGGCGTCGCCGTAGGGCCGGTAGCGCACCTCCACCGGATGGGTGCGGCCCGACACCTCGACCACCGGGGCGTCGCCGAAGTGGGCGGCGAAGCGGGCCGTGTCGATGGTGGCCGAGGTGATGATCAGCTTGAGGTCCGGCCGCTGGGGCAGCAGCCGGTGGAGGTAGCCGAGCAGGAAGTCGACGTTGAGGCTGCGCTCGTGGGCCTCGTCGACGATCAAGGTGTCGTACCGGCCGAGCAGGCGGTCGCGCTGGACCTCGGCCAGCAGGATGCCGTCGGTCATCACCTTGACGAAGGTGTCGTCGGAGACCCGATCGGTGAAGCGGACCGTGTAGCCCACGGCGTCGCCCAGCTCGGTGCCCAGCTCCTCGGCCACCCGCTCGGCGATGGTGCGGGCCGCGACCCGGCGGGGCTGCGTGTGGCCGACGAGCCCGGTGACGCCCCGGCCCAGCTCCAGGCACAGCTTGGGGAGCTGGGTGCTCTTGCCCGACCCGGTCTCACCCGCCACCACGACGACCTGGTTGTCGCGGATCGTCTCCAGCAGCTCATCGCGCCGGTCGGTGATCGGTAGCTCGGGCGGGTAGGTCGGTACCGGCAGCCGCGCCCGCCGCCGGGCCAGCCGCTCCTCGGCCCGAGCGACCAGCGCCGCCACCTCGGCGGGCGTCGCCGTCCCGGGCGCCTCCCGCCGGCCCCGATGCCGACTCCGGGCGCGGCGCGCCGGCCGGCCCTCGAGGAGGGCCGTGAAGCGCTGGCGGTCCGGAAGGCCCAGCGCCGCGATGCGGGTGCGCAGGTCGACGTCGTCGGTCATGGCCGGCGAGCATCGTAGGGACGGTCGGGCCCGTCGCCGCTCCTCGGTTCTCCCGGTCGCGTTCCTCGCGCCGTGGCGTCGTCGCTACAGTCGCCCTCGCCAGACGGACGCGGGTGGGAGCGGTCAGGCCCCCCGGTCAGCCCCGGTGCCGGTCGCCATGACGCTGCTCCAACCCACCAGCCGGCCTCCCTCGGACGCCGACCTCATCGCCCTCGTGCGGGCCGGCGACGTCGATGCCTACGGCGACCTCCACGACCGACACGTCGGTGCCGCGCGCGCCGCGGCCCGCCACCTCGCCCGCAACGGCCACGAGGCCGACGACCTGGTGAGCGAGGGGTTCGCCCGGGTCCTGGCCGCGCTGCGCGCCGGGTCCGGCCCCTCCGAGGCGTTCCGGCCCTACCTGCTCACCACCGTGCGACGGCTGGCCTACGACCGCACGGCCCAGCAGCGCCGGGAGCAGCCCACCGATGCGGTGGCCGTCGACGACCCCGGGCCCGACACGGTGGATGCCCTGACCGACGGCGTCGACGCCAGCCTGGTGGCCACCGCCTACCGGTCCCTGCCCGAGCGGTGGCAGGCCGTGCTCTGGCACACCGAGGTCGAGGGCCAGCGCCCGGCCGAGGTGGCCCCGCTGCTCG
>CAYQGF010000406.1:0-3724 GCA_964416885.1 uncultured Iamiaceae bacterium | reverse complement strand
CGCACGTAGATGCAGCGGGCCGGGCACACGCCGGCGCACAGCTCGCACCCGATGCACTTCTCCATCCCGTCCTCGTACCGGTTGAGGACGTGCCGGCCGTGCAGGCGGACCGGCTTGTCGCGCTTGCCGCCCTCGTCCTTGACGTACTCGCGGGTGGTGCGCTGCTTCTTGCCGATCTGGCGCAGCGTGACCAGGAAGCCTCCGAGGTAGCCCATCAGACGCCCACCTCTCCTTCGAGCTCGCGGTTGCGCCGAGCGGCCCAGCTCGCCGCCGCCAGCAGGCCGTAGCCGACGGCGAACACCACCAGCGCGGCGAGGGCGACCCACACCGGCTGCCACCCCTCGTCGTCACCGACGCGGAAGGCGGTCACCAGCAGGAACCACCCCAGGGCCAGCGGGATGAGGACCTTCCAGCCCAACATCATGAGCTGGTCGTAGCGCACCCGGGGCAGGGTGGCCCGGAACCAGACGAACATGAACAGGAACGCCAGGAGCTTCACCGTGAACCACACGGTGCCCCAGACCCAGCCGGGGCCGATCAGCACGGGGCCGCTCGGGCCGCCGAGGAAGAGGGTCACGATGATCGCCGACATGGTGACCGTGTTCATGAACTCGGCCAGGAAGAACAGGGCGAACCGGAACGAGGCGTACTCGGTGTTGAACCCGCCGACCAGCTCCTGCTCGGCCTCGACCAGGTCGAACGGGGGCCGGTTGAGCTCGGCGGTGGCCGCGATGAGGAAGATGATGAAGGGCACCAGGCCGGTGACGAGGATGTTCCAGTCGAGGAACGGGACCAGGGAGTCGGACTGGGCCACGACGATGCCGTTGGTGCTGAGGGTGCCCGACACCAGGACGACGGTGGCGACCGACAGGCCCAGCGCCGCTTCGTAGGAGACCATCTGGGCCGAGGCCCGCACCGAGCCCAGGAGCGGGTACTTCGAGCCCGACGACCAGCCGGCGAGCATGATCCCGTAGACGGCGACGCTCGACATGGCCAGCACGAGCAGGATCCCGATCGGCGGGTCGGCGAGCTGCATCAGGGTGGTCTTGCCGAACAGGGTGATCTCGCCCCGACGACCGTCGGTGAAGTCGCCCCCGATCGGGATGACGAGGAACACCATGAAGGCCGGGATCGCCGTCAGGTACGGGGCCAGGATGAAGATCCTGCGGTCGGCCCGGTCGGGCAGCGAGTCCTCCTTCATGAAGAACTTGAGCCCGTCGGCCACCGTCTGGAACAGGCCGAACGGCCCGGCCCGGTTGGGGCCGATGCGGTTCTGGAGGTCGGAGATCGCCTTGCGCTCGAACCAGACCATGAACAGGACCGAGGTCAGGAGCAGCACGAAGGCCACCACGACCTTGACGACCACCAGCAGGAGGTCGCCGAGCGAGAAGTCGCCGAAGAAGATCGGGTCGCCGATGTAGGAGGCGAGGAGCCCGCTCATGTGGTCTCCACCCGGACCTCGGTGACCGGCTGGCCCACGTCGACCAGGTCGCCGGCCCCGCCGGTGCGGCGGAGGGCGACGGCCGCGACGCCGCGGGGCACGCCGGCGTCGGCGACCACGGGGAGGGTGACGGTGGCCCGGGGCGAGGTGGCCCGCACGGTGGTGCCGTCGGCCACGCCGAGGCGTTCCATCACCGCCGGGTTGACCCGCAGCGGGGCGGCCTGGGCCAGCCCGGCCAGCGCCGGCGCCTCCTGGGTGAAGGTGCCGTCGTCGTACATGGTGCGGCTGACGACCAGGCGCAGGGCGTAGGAGTCGACCGGCGGCACGACCGTCGGCTCCGGCGCCGTGAACCGCACGTACGGCGACACCTCGCCGCCCTCGTCCTCGGCCCCATCCTCGTACTGGGAGCGGATGTGGTCGTCGGAGGAGCCACTTTCACTCCCAGAACCGGAGGCTTCCTCGCCGGAGGGCTCGGGCTGGGCCTCGTCGGGGGCGGCGGCCTCGGTGTCGGGCGCGTCCTCGTCGGGGGCGACGTCCTCGGTCACGTCCTCGGGGGCGGCGACGCCCTCGTCGGTGACCTCGGTGGTCTGGAGGGGGGCGGCGGGCAGCGGGGCGACGACGCCGTCGCCGGTGGCAGCCAGCAGCTCGGCGGTGATGCCGGCGTGGCTGGGGGCGACGGCCTCGATCTCGGCCCAGATGTCGTCGACCGACTCCAGCCCCAGGTCCGAGCCCAGCCGCATGGCGAGCTCGGCGGCCACCATCCACGCCGGGCGGGCGGTGCCGGGCGGGGTGACGGCCTGGCCCAGGACGCTGACGCGGCCCTCGATGTTGGTGTGGGTGCCGGTGACCTCGTTGGGGCCGGCGGCCGCGAGCACCACGTCGGCCCGGCTCGACGAGTCGGTCAGGAACAGGTCGAGGGCGATGACGAAGCGGGCGCCGGCCATCGCCGCGGTGGCCAGCTCGCGGTCGGGGAAGTCGGCCAGCGGGTCGGCGCCCAGCAGCACGAGCACGTCGACCTTGCCGTCGGCCGCGGCCGACAGGATGCCGGTGGCGTCGAGCCCGACCTCGGTCGGGACCCGGCTCCACACCACGCCCAGCGCGTCGGAGCCGGTCGCCAGGGTGGTCCGGCCCGGGAGCAGGCCCGGCGCCAGGCCCATGTCGAGGGCGCCGTTGACGTTGGCCCGGCGCAGCAGCGGCAGCACCGGCGCCTCGGGCTTGGCCCGGGCGATCACGACGGCGGCATCGACGGTGTAGCCGGCCGCCTCGGCCAGCGAGCCCCGGCCCAGGGCGACGGTGACGTCGCCGGCCAGCAGGTCGCGGGCGGAGGCGAGCGCCTCGCCGTCGGTGCCCTCGGGGGCGTCGGCCCCTTCCAGCAGGGCGGCGACCAGGCCGGGCAGGTCGCCGGGCGCGGGGTGGAAGGCGGCCGCGGCCAGCCCGTCGAGGGAGGTGGCGGTCGGGGTGACGGCGACCAGCTTCACGCCGTCGTTGACCACCGCGTGGCGGAGCCGCAGGTACAGGACGGCGAGCTCCTCGCGGGGGTCGCCGCCGACCCACAGCACGGTGCCACCGGGGGCACACAGCCCGTCGATGGTGGCCCGGGGCAGGCCGAGCACGACCTCGGCGGGCAGGCCGTCGCCCATCTGGGCATCGACGTTGTCGGTGCCGATCACGCCCTTGGCCAGCTTGGCCCAGGCGTAGGCGTCCTCGTTGGTGAGCCGGGCGCCGCCGAGCACCGCGATCGAGGAGGCGCCCTTCTTGCGGGCGTCCTTGATGGCCGCGGCGGCTTGGCGGACGGCGTCGGACCAGGTGGTCTCGACCAGGTCGTCGCCGTCGCGCACCAGCGGCGCGCCCAGGCGGTCGTCGGACTCGATGGCCTCGAAGCCGAAGCGGCCCTTGTCGCACAGCCAGCCCCAGTTGACCGGGTCGATGTCGACGCCGTTCTGGCGCAGGACCCGGTTGCGGGACGTGTCGACCACGGTGCGGCAGCCCATGGCGCAGCCGGCGCAGGTCGACTCGACCTGGACCAGGTCCCAGGGGCGGGCCTTGAACCGGTACGAGGTCGAGGTCAGGGCGCCGACCGGGCAGATCTGCACCGTGTTGCCGCTGTAGTACGAGGCGAAGGGGTGGTCGGGGAAGGTGTTGACCTGGGTCTGGTTGCCCCGGTCCTGGAAGTGGATCAGGGGCTCCCCCGCCACCTCCTTGGCGAAGCGGGTGCAGCGGTCGCAGAGGATGCAGCGCTCCCGGTCGAGCAGCACCAGGTCGCTCACCGGGATCGGCTTCTCG
>CAYQGF010000405.1:0-3727 GCA_964416885.1 uncultured Iamiaceae bacterium | reverse complement strand
GAGGCGCCGCCGGGAATCGAACCCGGGTACAGGGATTTGCAGTCCCTTGCCTAAGCCACTCGGCCACGACGCCAGGGGCGCCGACACTAGTCGGGGCTAGCGTCGGCGCCGATGTCCGATGACCGTGGCGTGCTGTCCCGGGTGATCGGACGGGTGACTCCGGGGGTGATCGACGCCGTCGACGTCGACTCCGTCATCACCCGGGTCGACGTCGACGGCCTGGTGCAGAGGGTCGACGTCGACGCCGTGGTCCGGCGCGTCGACGTCGACGCGCTGATGGGCCGGGTGGACGTCGACGCCTTGATGGCGCGGGTGGACGTCGACGCCCTGCTGGCCCGGGTCGACATCCAGGCCCTGCTGGCTCGGGTCGACCTCGATGCCCTGCTCTCCCAGGTCGACCTCGACGCGGTCCTGGCGGAGGTCGACGTCCAGGCCCTCGTCGGGCGGATCGACCTCGACGCCTTGCTGGCCCAGGTCGACGTCGATGCCCTCGTGCGCCGGGTCGACATCGCCGCGGTGGCCGAGCGGGCCGAGATCGGCCGGCTGGTCACCGAGAGCAGCCAGCAGGTCGCCACCTCCACCCTCGACCTGGCCCGTCGCCAACTGGTGGGCATCGACATCGTCCTGCGGCGGGTCGCGGCCCGCCTGGCGCGCCGCGACCCCGACGCCTCTCCTCCCGGCCCGGGGCTGCTGGGCCCCCGCCGTCGGCCCGGCCGCTCGCCGAGGCGGCGGGCCGGTCCCCCGACCAACCGGGTGGGCCGGACCGCCCGGCCGCGGCCCGTCGGGCCCGCACCCGGGTCACCGGCCGCTACGCCGGCCCGGTCTCCCGGCTCGCCGCCACCGCCCTCGACGCCGCCGTCGTCATGACCACCTTCACCCTGGGCGTCGGCCTCGGCACCTTCCTGGTGAACCTGCTCACACCGCTCACCGTCGACCCCGTCGACGGCGCCGGGCCGTGGTGGTTCGCCGGCCTGGTCGCCTGGGCTGCGACCTACGGCGTCGCCAGCCTCGCCACCGTGGCCCGCACGCCGGGCAAGGCCGTCATCGGGCTCCGCGTCGTCCGGCGCGACGGCTCGCCGCTCGAGCCCCGCCGGGCCGTGCTGCGGCTCCTCGCCTTCCCCCTCACGTTCCTCACCGTCGGGGTCGGCTTCGTCGGCCTGCTCGTCGGCCGCGAGAGCCGAGCGCTGCACGACGTCCTGGTGGGCACCGCCGTCGTCTACGACTGGGGTGACCGCCCGGCCGAGCTCCCGACGCCGCTGTCGCGGTGGATGGAACGGGAGGGCGTGGACCGGGCCGGGGCCTGAGCGGGTCGGCCGGACCACCCGGGCGGCTCAGACGACGCGGAGGACGCCGCGGAGCCCGCTGACGTCGAACAGGTCGCGCACCGCATCGCTGGGGTGGGCGATGGTGAGGGTGCGGTCGGCCGCCGCCGACCGACGCTGGGCGTCGACGAACACCCGGAGGGCGCTGGAGTCGCAGAAGACGACGCCCCGCATGTCGAGCACGATGTCGGCGTGGCCCAGGTGGTCGCGGAGGGCGGCCCGCAGCCGGGGGACCGAGAAGACGTCGACATCGCCCGAGAGGGCCACCACGACCTCGCCGGTGGGCAGGCGCGACGCATCGACATCGATCACGACCCCGATGGGGCCCGAGGTCTCTGCGGCGCGCGACACCTTCACCAAGGAGACGTGGTGCCCGTTGCGCGCGCAGAGGAAACGGGTCTTTCGACCCAATTCGCATCGGTCCTGCAACCATCTTCGATGCTGTTCGGACACTATCAGTGGTCCTCGTGATGTTCCGGTCATTCAGGTCGACCCGAACGGGCCCTGCGACCCGTCCCATCCCGCCGGCCCGGGCGACGCGGCCCCGGTGGCGCGCGGCTCGGCGTGGACCAGTTCGACGCCCGGGGCCAGGCGGTCCTGCTGGAGGGCGGTGACCACCTCGTCGACCTTGCGGGTCGTCGCCCGCCACCCCACCTCCTTCCAGCGCAGGTGGGTGCCGTCGGCCCCGAAGGCGTCGATCGCCCACGGCCGCCGGAACACGACCTTCGCCACGACGCCGAGCAGCACGACCACCAGCCCGAGCAGGACCTCGACCGCCACCACCAGCAGCGGGAGCACGAAGACCACGAACAGCACCAGGAGGACCAGGGCGAGGAGGAAGAAGAGGATCCCGTCGAGGTCGGGCAGGCACCCGCTGCCGTCGACCACGTCGAGGTTCCGGCCCGACCGGCGGAAGCGGCGTCCGACCCGCCGACCGAAGTTCTCCCGGCCCAGGCGGGTCACCCACCGCCGGTGGACGTCCCACGGGCCCCCGGCCGCCGGCGACCAGTCCGGTGGGAGCGTCGACACGCCCCGAACCTACGTCGTGCCGGTTCCGATCGCAGGGGAGCTGGGTAGCTTCGGCCCCATGGCGACGTCGGACCTGGAGGCACGGGTCGGGGCGACGGCGCGGCGCCTGGCCGAGCTCGGCGGCGACGACGGCAGCTCGGTGTACCGGATGTCGTGGTGGAACGAGCGGCTCCTCGACTGGGCGATGGAGCACCCCGAGTTCAGGGCCCGGCTGTTCCGCTTCGTCGACGTCTTCCCCGCCCTCGACGGCGACGACGACGTGGCCCGGCACCTCGGCGAGTACCTGTCCGGCGTCGGCGTCCCCAAGCTGCTCGACCTCGGTGTCGACGTCGCCGACCACGTCCCGTTCGGCCCGAGGGTCGAGGCCAAGGTGGCCCGCCGGAACATCACCCGCATGGCCGAGCAGTTCATCCTCGGTGCCACCGCGGCCGAGGCGGTCGAGGGGGCGGCCCGGCTGTGGGCCGCCGGCATCGCCACCACCGTCGACCTCCTGGGCGAGAAGACGATCGTCGCCGCCGAGGCCGACCGCTACGAGGCTCGGGTCCTCGAGGTCCTCGACGCCCTGGCCGACGCCGCCCCGGGCTGGACCGACCAGCCGACCCTGGAGGCCGACGACCTCGGCCCCCGGCCCCGGGTCAACGTCAGCGTCAAGCCCACCGCCCTCGCCACCCACTACGAGCCGCTCACCCGCGAGCACGGGCTGGCGTCGGCGCGGGAGCGGCTGCGGCGCATCTGCCTCCGGGCGGGGGAGCGGGGCGCCACCGTCCACGTCGACATGGAGCAGGCCGACGTCAAGGACCTCACCCTCGAGCTGTTCGAGGACCTGGCCACCGACCCGGAGCTGGCCCACGTCGACCTCGGGGTCGTGGTCCAGGCCTACCTGCGCGACAGCCGCGACGACCTGGCCCGCGTCATCGCCGTCTCCGCCCTCCGGGAGCGGCCGGTCACCGTCCGGCTGGTCAAGGGCGCCTACTGGGATACCGAGACCATCCAGGCCCGCGCCGCGGGCTGGCCGGTGCCGGTGTTCGAGCGCAAGGTCGAGAGCGACGCCAGCTACGAGCGCTGCACCCGGCTGCTGCTCGACCACCACGGCGAGGTCCGGGCCGCCTTCGCCAGCCACAACCTCCGCTCGCTGGCCTATGCGGTCGAGTACGCCCGGGAGTCGGGGCTGTCCGACTCGGCGTTCGAGGTCCAGATGCTCCACGGCATGGCCGAGCCGCTCCACCAGGCGGCCCGGCGGATGGGCCTGCGGCTGCGGGTCTACGCCCCGGTCGGCGAGCTGGTGCCGGGGATGGCGTACCTGGTGCGCCGGTTGCTGGAGAACACCAGCAACGAGTCCTTCGTCCGCCACCGCTTCGCCGAGGGCGACGAGCTCG
>CAYQGF010000404.1:0-3729 GCA_964416885.1 uncultured Iamiaceae bacterium | reverse complement strand
GACAGGGTGGCCCGCCCGTCACGTCCCAGGTGGGCCGCACAGATGGATGGTCACCCATCGGGACCCCGGCGACGGGCCCGAGGACAGAACCCCGCCTACAAGGCAGCTCACCACCAGACCCAGCGTCAGGGCTGGACGACGGCGTAGCCGCGGCGCTGGAGCTCGGCGGCGAGGAGGTCGTCGGGCACCCGCTTGAGCTGATCGGCCAGGGTGGCCCGCTTGCGGTCGGTGGGCGTCACCCGCTGCTCGACCGGTGGCGGCGCACCGCCCTCGCCCGAGGCCTCGTGCTCGGCGGCCAGCAGGCGGTCGATCAGCTCCTGGGCCTCGTCGCGGGTGAACTTCCCGGCCGCCTGGCGCTGCGTGAGCCCGAGCGGGTGACGGGCGTCGCGGAAGCCGTCGTGGCCGGAGGCCTCCACCAGCGCGAGCAGTTCCTGCACCTGCTTGGCCGTCGCCGGGGGGCCTGACTGCTGTCCGAACGCCATGTGACGATCCTCCCACGGGGACGTGACGCGGAGCCGGTCCCGATCACCAGAGGTCGACGCGCCGGTAGGACGTCCGCCGCCCCACCCCCCGCCCTGAGCGGGTCGGCTCCGCCGACGCCGTATCGTCGGGGGATGGACGAGCGGCCCACCTTCGAGCAGATCCGGCGGGCACCCAAGGTGCTGCTGCACGACCACCTCGACGGCGGGCTCCGGCCCCAGACCGTGATCGACCTGGCCGCCGAGCACGGCTACGACGGCCTGCCCACCACCGACGTCGACGACCTCGCCCGTTGGTTCACCGAGGGCGCCAACCGGCGTGACCTCGTCCTGTACCTGGAGACCTTCGAGCACACCGTCGGGGTGATGCAGGAGCGCGACGCCATCGTCCGGGTGGCGGCCGAGTGTGCCGAGGACCTGGCCGACGATGGCGTGGTCTACGCCGAGGTCCGCATGGCGCCCGAGCTGTGCCTGGAGCGAGGCCTCACCCTCGACGACGCCATCGAGGCCATGCTGGAGGGCTTCCGGATCGGTTCGGCCGACGGGCGCATCGAGATCGGCCTGCTGGTCACGGCCATGCGCCACGCCGCCAACTCCAAGGAGGTGGCCGAGGCGGCCCTGCGCCACCGCGACGAGGGCGTCGTCGGCTTCGACATCGCCGGGAGCGAGGCCGGCAACCCCCCGACCCGGCACCTCGACGCCTTCCGGGAGGTCGCCGAGGCGAACTTCCACATCACGATCCACGCCGGCGAGGCCTTCGGGCTGCCGTCGATCTGGGAGGCGGTGCAGATCTGCGGGGCCGAGCGGCTGGGCCACGGCGTCCGGATCATCGACGACGTCACCGTGACGCCCGAGGGCGTGCAGCTCGGGCGGCTGGCCAGCTTCATCCGCGACCGGCGGGTCCCGCTGGAGATGTGCCCGACCTCCAACGTCAACACCGGCGTGTGCGACACGATCGCCGACCACCCGATCGGGCTGCTGCGCCGGCTCCGGTTCCGGGTCACGGTCAACACCGACAACCGGCTGATGAGCGACACCTCGATGACCGAGGAGATGCACAAGCTGGTCGAGGCCTTCGGCTACGGCTGGGACGACCTGGAGTGGCTCACCCTCAACGCCATGAAGTCGGCGTTCTGGCCCTTCGACAAGCGGCTCCGGATCATCAACGAGCGCATCAAGCCCGGCTACGCGGCGATGCGGGCCAGCGGCCTCGGGGTCAGCCTGGCCGGCTGAGCCGCGCCTACCCGCCCACCCGGGCGCGGTACTCCGGGCTGCGGTAGATGGTCGCGGCGAGGTCGGTCACCGTGGCCCCGGAGGCGAACCGGTCGGCCCAGTGGGCGACGGCGGAGTCCTCGGGCGGGCGGCCGAGCAGCAGCAGGTAGGCGGAGCCGACCTCGACGGCCGCGGCGTACGCCCGCCGGACGGTCGGGGCATCGACGTGGGCCCGGAGCACGTCGCCCCGGGTCGCCGACCCGTTCCGGAGCCGGTCGGCCCAGTAGGTGCGCCCGGCGGCGTCGGCCGGGCGGCCGGTGACGGCCCGGGCGACGACGTCGGCGAACGCCTCGGGGGTGGTCCCCCCGGGGCCGCTCAGCCCGCGGGCCGCCTCCTCGGCGATGGCCCGCAGCGACGTCGTGCCCCGCCGGAGCTGGTACATCCGGTAAGCGAACCGGGGCCCGTCGGGCCAGCGGTGGAGCGCGGCCTGGTAGATCCGCAGCAACGGGTGCCCGAGCGCGGTGTACCCCGACGACCCGAGCAGCCCGGCGACCTGGGCCGGGGCCCGCCCGGTGTCCCAGGCGACGACGGCGGTCACCCACGACATCTCGTCGAAGGTCGGCGCCCGGCCCAGGACGTCGCGGAACTGACGCTCGACGAAGGCCGCCGGCGAGGCGAACGGCGCGAACCGGCCGCCGAGACGGGCCGCCACCGACCGGGAGATCAGCTCCACCGCGGGGATGCCGGCCGCCAGGCTGGGCCAGTGGTCCGAGAGGATCGTGATGGCGTAGCCGCCGCCCGCGGCCTCCACCAGGCCGGAGCTGTTGACCCGCCACCGGCAGCACTGCGAGCTGAAGAAGCCGTTCTTCATCGGCACCGGCGTGCCCGGGCGGACGCCGGCGGTGATGCCCCACCGCTGGGACGGGACGACCGCCAGGAGGTACCGGCGGGCGATGGCCCGGTACTCGGCCCGCAGCGGGCCCCCGTCGTCGGCCACCAGGAGGCGCATGAGGCGGGTCCGGTCGCGGGCCGATGTGGTGGTGAGGCCCCACGGCTGGCGCTGGGTGGTCTGGGTGAGGCCGAAGGCGGCGTCGACCTGCTGCATCCCGGCCACGCCGCCGAGCGACAGCCACAGGGCCTGCGCCTCCGGGTCGGCCGACGTGGAGATCATCGGGCCGATCCGCTCGTGCTCCCACGGCGTCACGCCCCGCCCCGCGGCCTGGGCCCGGAGCAGCACGCCGGCCAGGATCTCGGCCTTCATCACGCTGGCCGTGGTGAGCCGCTCGGCCGGGCGCAGGTCCCAGGTGCAGCCGCTGGCCCGGTCGGTCACCGATGCCGTGAACCGTTGGCCCGGCCAGCGGCGGCGCAGGGCGGCGTCGAGCCCGGCGGGGAACGGCGACGGCGGGCAGGCGGCGGCCGGCTGGGCCTGCTCGGCCACCGGGACCGGCCCGGCGGACGAGGGTGGGGCGGCGACGGCCACGGCCAGGACCGTCGTCACCAGGATGAGGAAGGGAAGGGCGCGCCTAGCCATCTCCGTACGCCTCGGCCTGGCGGGCGGCCAGGGCGACGAGGTCGTCGAGGGCGACGTTCATGTCGACCAGGTGCAGGCCCCAGGTCGGGCCCAACGTCTGGTTGACGAGGCCCTCGAGCGGCCGGGCGTCGTCGGGGTCGACCAGCCCGACCGCCAGGTAGTCGTGGTCCGAGGTGGACGCGCACGAGACGTCGACGCCGTCGGGCAGCGAGAGGTAGGGCGTCTCGACGTCGTCGGTGCCGGGGATGCCGCCGACGAGCGGGGCGGCGACCGGGACGACCGGGTGGGCGTGCTCCTCGCCCAGCAGGTCGGTGACGTCGACGCACAGCGAACGGCCCTCGTCGCCGGAGCGGCTGAAGATGGCCTCCGGGACCGGTGGCTCCGATGCCGGGTAGCTCGACCAGAACACCAGGCACCCGGTCTCGTCGGCCGCGGTGCAGGCCGGGACGGTCTCGAAGGTGCCGCCGACCACCTCGCCCGCGGGGGCCTGGATCGTGCCCCCGAACA
>CAYQGF010000403.1:0-3729 GCA_964416885.1 uncultured Iamiaceae bacterium | reverse complement strand
TCGAAGTAGCCGGTCTCCCCGGTGACGTCGTCGTCGTTGTGGTACGAGAGGTCGATGCCCTCGTTGCCCTCCCACTCGCCGACGAGCGGCGTCAGCGGGCCGAGGCGTTGTGGACCCGGGATCGTTGCCATGTGCAGTCTCGCTTTCTTCCCTTGGCGTGAGCCGTGAAGAGGATTCTTCTACCGTTTACCAGACCTATTGCGCGGCTGCGCCCCGGCCCCGGCGCCCCTCATGGGATCATCCCGGCATGACGCACGAGAACGAGCTGACGTCAGAGGTGGACCTCTGCACGCCGGACGGCCTGTGGCTCGACCGCGCCGCACTCGGGTGGTCGCGCCGCCCGTTGCACCGGGCGAACCTGACCGCCCGGTTCGGCCTGAACAAGCGGTGGGACTACTGGGCCGTCCTGGCCGGCGACCTGGTGATGTCCTCGGTGTACGCCGACCTCGACCGCCACGGGGCCGCCGACGTCTGGTGGGCCGACCTGACGACCGGCACGACGGGCGGGGGCGGCATGGTCACCCGCGAGCGCGACGTGGTGGTCCTGCCCGAGCGACCGGGCACGGCGCCGCTGCGGGTCGAGCGCCACGGGTTCTCGCTCGCCATCACCGACGACGCCGAGGGCACGTGGCTGCGCGGCTCGTGGACCGAGCGCGACGGCACGCCGGGCCACTGCGCCGTGCACATCGCCCAGCCCGAGGGCCACGAGTCGCTCAACGTGGTGATCCCCTGGAGCGACGAGCGCTTCAACTTCACGTCGAAGCACCAGGCCCGCCCGGCCACGGGCGTGCTGGTCGTCGGCGACCGCCGATGGGACATCGGCGCCGATGGCGACGCGTGGGGCGTCCTCGACGTCGGCCGGGGCCGGTGGCCCGATGAGGTCACCTGGAACTGGGGCGGGGGCGCCGGGCGGTGCGGCGCCCACGTCGTCGGGCTCCAGTTCGGGGCCAAGTGGACCGAGGGGTCGGGCTACACCGAGAACGGCCTGATCGTCGACGGCCGGCTCACCAAGCTGGGACGCGAGCTCGACTGGTCCTACGACTGGGACCAGCCCCTGGAGCCGTGGCGGGTCGTCGACCCGGGTGGGCAGCTCGACGTGACCCTCCGGCCCCGCTACGACCGGCACACCCGGCTCCCGGGCCGGGACAAGGGCTCCGAGACCCACCAGGTCTTCGGCACCTGGTCCGGTCGGCTCCGCACCGACGAAGGCCTCGAGATCGAGGTCGAGGACATCCAGGGGTTCGCGGAGGAGGCCCGCCAGGAGTGGTGAGCACCAGCACGCGCACTTGGTGTCTGACACCAAGTGCGCGGCGGGTCAGGCGCCGACGAGCCGACCGATGCGGTGGTCCCAACGGGCGAGGGCGCGCTCGTCGGGGGCCGTCACCGGTCGACCGGCAACGACGGCGGCCGCCTGGTAGCGGGCCAGGGCCGGCACCAACCGGGCCGTGGTGCGGGGGACCTTGGCCAACCCGAGCGCCGTCCGGGGGAGGTCGCCGAGGGGCGGCGTGGCCCGGGTCTGGTCGAGCCCGCTCCGGGCCAGGTGCTCCGACAGGACACCGGAGCGCAGCAGGTCGCGCACCCCGGCCGGGCCGAGGGCCGTGCTGAGCCGGCGGAACCCGTCGGCGAAGACGAGGTCGGGGCCGTAGGTCGCCTGGAACGTCGCTTGGTAGCGCCACGTCGCGGCCTCGGTGCCGGGGTCCTCCTCCGCCCCGACCACCTCGGCCAGGAGGGCCCCCGCGAGCAGGCCGAGCCCGACACCGGAGCCGTGCGTCGGGAACACCTGGCTGGCCGCGTCGCCGACGAGCGCCAGCCCCGGTGCCGCGAACCGGGGGAACGGCCGGCGCAGCGGGATCAGGCCGGCCCCGCCGTGGCGGCGCTCGCCGATCCACGGATGGTCGCGGCGAACGTCGTCCAACAGCTTGGGTGCGGTCGAGTGGCGACCGTCGCCGATGCAGCCGACGAGCACCTGCACGGTCTCCAGGTCGGCCCGCACCGTCACCGCCCGGGTCGACCACCCGCCCGCCACGCCGAGCCGGTTGACCGACTCGCCGGGCGCCGCGCCCCACCGGTCGAGGGCGCGCCGGGCACCGTCGACGTCGGCGACCCCGAAGACGACGTCGGCCGCGTTGCAGACGTCGCCACCGCGCACCGTCGGGCACCACCGGGCGAGGACGCTCGACCGCTGGCGCAGCGCGCCCCGCCGGCCGGACGCGTCGACGAACAGCGCGGCCTCGAACCGCCGCCGGCCTGCGGGACCGTCGACCTCGATGGCTCGGAGGCGACCGTCGGCCTCCTCGACCTCCCGCACCGTGACCCGGTCGTGCACCTCGACGCCCGCCTCGACGGCACCGACCCGGAGCCGCGCCCCCAGCCGGCCCATGTCGACGCCGACCACCGGGTTGCTCCGCACGACCAGGGCGGGCTCGTCGGCCGGGGTGCGCAGGTGCACCCGCCGGCCCTCCCCCACCCGCTCGGCACCGGCCGGCCGGGCGACGCCCGCCCGGTCGAACTGCCAGTCGAGGAGGCCGTTGAGCCAGTGCGCCCCGCCCTCGTCGGCGGGGCGCCGCTCCAGCAGCGCCACCGAGCGGCCCCGCCGGGCGAGCTGGGCCGCGGCGTTGGCACCCGCCGTCCCGGCCCCGACGACCACCACATCGACCTCGGTCCGCGCGCCCACGGCCCGGGACGCTAACGCCGAGCCCGTCGTCGCGGCGGCCGGCGCGGACCGGCCCGCCGGCCCCGGGGCGGGGCGTGGTAGCAACAGGTGCGCAGTCCCCCACCGGGGGACCCGACCTGGAGCCATGTCGATGACAGCCGAGGGCCGGCCGGACAGGCGCACGGTGATGGAGAGGGCGATCGACAGCACGGCCACCGTGCTCGCCTTCGTCGCGCCGGCCGGCCACGGCAAGACGACGGCGCTCGACGCGGTGGAGGCCGCCGCGACCGCGCCCATGGTCCGGGTCGAGGGCGGCCGCGGGGCCGCGGCCATCGAGGAGCTGCGCACCGCGGTCGGCCCCGATGTCCTCGCCCTCGTCGACGACGTCGACCGCTTCGACGCCGACCAGGTCGAGGCGCTCGCCGCCACGGTCGAGCAGGTCATCGCCGCCGACGGCCGCGTGGTGCTGGCGTCGCGCACCTGGCCGGACCTCCCGCTCCGGCGCTGGCAGGTGGCCGGACGGGCCGAGATCGTGACCGCCACGGACCTGCTCCTGGGCCGGGGGGAGCTGGGCCTGCTCCTCGACCTGGCCCCCGACGAGGCCGACCGGGTCGCCGACGTCACCGGCGGCTGGCCGTCAGCGGTCGCCCTCTTGGCCCAGCACCTGCGCCACCACCCGCTCGACACCGCGCTCGCCAAGGCCCACGAGGACCACGTCCGGTTCGTGGCCGACGAGGTGCTCGGGGCCCTCACCCCCGACGAGCGGGCCCTGCTGGTCCGGCTCACCGTGCTCGACCGGCTCGACCCCCCGGTGGTGGCCGCCGTCGCCGAGGACCCGGCCGCACCCGGCCGTCTGGCCACGCTGGCCGACCGCACCCAGTTGCTCGACGTCCGGGCCCCGGTGGTCGGCTGGAACGCGGACGTCCGCGAGGCGCTCCTCCGGGAGCTGCACCGGACCGACCCCGCGGCGGTGCCGCGCCACCATCACGCCGCCGCCGACGCCCTGGCCGGTGACCGTCGGCAGGTCGCGGCCCGGCTCCACCACCTGGTCCAGGCCCGGGCCTGGGACGAGGGCA
>CAYQGF010000402.1:0-3741 GCA_964416885.1 uncultured Iamiaceae bacterium | reverse complement strand
GCCGGCCCTGGCGGACGTAGCGGTAGGCGGTCATGTAGTGGACGCCGAGGCGCAGCGCGACCTGCTTCAGGTTCAGCGCTGTGCCCACCTCGACCACACCGGCCGGCCCGTCCATGGCGCCCTCTGCAGGACTCGAACCTGCGCACACGGCTCCGGAGGCCGATGCTCTATCCGCTGAGCTAAGAGGGCTGGACCGTCCACCCTAGCCGCCGAACCCCCAGGTCACCCAAGGGATCACGTGAGACCTCCGGCCGGCCTCGACGGCCTGGTCGGGGAGTGGGGCAGACCGCTGACCCGCTCCAGACCCACTGAGTCGGAGCACCATCATGAGCAAGGCCCCGAGCAGGTCCAGGTCTTCGGCATCCAGGACCGTCGCAAGAACGGGAAGGCTCGGCCGTGGATCGTGCGGTGGAAGGTCGAGGGCGCCTCGACGAGTGGGCGTTCCGTATCAGGGCGGAGGCGGACTGTGGCCGGTCGCTCTTCGCCCAAGCGGTCACGGCCAGCGAGCCGTCCGGTGGGAGGACTCGCCTGCCCGTCTCGTGGTCTGCGCGTTCGGAGACGGGATAGATGACGACGTTCGGTTGGGCGCGCCGGTGGCTGGCCGAACAGTGGCATCCCCGGACCAAGGCGTCGGCCATCGAGTCGATGGCCCGGTTCCTGTCCCTGGGTCGTCCGAGAGGGCGCGCCGGACGCCCCCCAAGGCCTCCAGGCGCACCTGATGGTCGCCCTGCCGTCGGGTGGCGACTTCGGCCACGACGCGGACAGTGCGTGTTGGCTGGTCGAACACGGCCTTCTTCTCGACGACCTGACCAAGCCGTTCCTGGCCGACGTCGAACGTTGCCTTCGGGTTGTGGGTCAGGTCGTCGGACTGCTGCTGGTCCACGTTGCGACACGCAGCTCAAGGCGAGCGACGGAGTTTGGCCCGTGTGACCGGATCTTCACCGGGCCGCATCCGCCGTCGAAGCGCATGCAGACGAGCACGATCCTTCGTCGATGCTGCGGTACGGCGATATCAAGGGCGCGGAGTTCCTCAACCGGTAGCCACCAGGCCGAGACGATCGAGTCCCTGCACGATCTTCGCGACGGTGGTGATGTGCTTCCTATCCTTGATCCCCAGGACGATTTCGAAAGCGGCGAACGACCAGCAAGTGCCCCGCTGGGTGCGCGGGGTGACGATCGCAAAGGTCTGTTGTGTGTGAGCCGATGCGGTGACCGCCATCGTTTGAGGGTCCCGCGTCTGCAAGGCTCGAGCTCGCGTGATCCGCCACTACGTCGCCCGGTAGAACCGTCACGCCCGAGGCGAGGCACTACGAGAAATCGTGAGCCGCGCAAACGCTGCCTGACGCGGCACTAGACTGTAGTGAGTTGGCGTTCTCGTACGGTCGGCGGTGGTGGCTGCCGCCCGAGCGGGTCTCCACACACGCTTGCCACAGAGGAGGGCTCTGGCCGATGGAACCACCGCTTGAATTGCGCATGGACGGGCCGGCGCGGCGACCGTCCGGACCCAGTCCTTTCGTCGACCCGTCCATGGTTGGGCCTCACGTCTGGCTTCGCCCGCTGGACCCGGGTGACGTCCAACTGCTGTATCAGTACGAGCTTGGCGGCGGGCCAGGAGCACACTGGCGTCTCCACGGCGCGACCCCGAGCCTCGATCAGCATGCTCGGACCGTATGGGAAGGCGTGCTCGCCACTTTCGCCGTCACTGGGAAGGACTCAGGTCGACCGCTCGGTGTCGTCTCTCTCTACAACCCGAGCATGGAGAACGGCGTCGCCTTCCTCGCAGCCGTTGCATTTCCCTTCGACATGGGCACCGGCTTGGTGGTCGAGGGCGTCGGGTTGTTTCTCGACTATTGCTTCGCCCATTGGGCACTACGGAAGATCATCATCGATGCCGTGGAGACCAACTTGCCACACTACGGTTCCGTCATCGGTCGCGTCTTCACAGAGGAGGGCAGGCTTCGCCAACTCCACTACCACGACGAGCGCTACTGGGACCGCGTGTTCCTTACGCTTGATCGGAGCAGGTGGCTGGACCAACGCACCAAAGTGATGCCGTTCCTTCGTGGCCGAGAGGAAGGCAGACGTGCGTGACTTCGACACCTTCGTTGCCGATCTCCATGCCCTGCTCGATGACACGGAGCGGGCGACTGACCACCGCCAGCGGCTGGTCGAAGACCTCGGTTACGACTCCTTCCACCTCATTCAGGCCGTATTCTGGGCCGAGGAGGGGTCACAGGCCACCTTCCCCGAAGAGGTGGTGACGTCGCTCCAGACGATCGGCGACCTCTTCGCCGTCTACCAAAGCCACGCTCACCCGTGATGCGCCTGGGGCGGCAACCGGCGTTCGATGGCGGTCGCCCTGTTGACTATCGGTGAACGAGCGAAGTATCATCTGACACAGAGCGACAGGTTCAGTAGGGAGGGTCGTTCAGTGATCGAGTTGGGCCGAGGTCTCTCGCTGTTTTTGATCGTGGTCGGTGTCACGGGCATGGTGACGGGTTGTGCAGGGGCGGGGGCGGAAGTCGTCTCCGGGGGACGTTCTGCGCCCGCGACGGCAGAGGCGACTGTTGTCCCTACCCGTTGGATAGTCGAAGCGAGCGCGACTTCCGATTCCGTGCCCGATGATGGCATCAGCAGAGACCTGGCCCCGGTCGAGCAAGAGGCTGGTCCTGAGACGGTGGCTTGGGCCGAGGAGGTTCTGACTGTCGTGTCTGCGTCGGGGGAGTGGCGACTGCTCGGGGCATTCAAGGCTGTCCCGCCGGACAGTCCGTCGCCTATCCGTGTTCTCAACCTGGGGTCGCCGATAGCCGGCATTGCAATGAGCCAACAGCAACTTAGTGAGCCTTTGAGACTACTTCCACCCGCCGACACGCCTGGTATCGAGCGGTTGGGTTCCTACACAACACTCGACGATGGCAGCGAGCTGCTGGTTGTGGATCTGCAAGCCTACTCTGGTGGCACAGAGTTTGACTATCACGTCTTCCACGTCACGCCCGGAGGTAGGTTGACGGATCTTCGATACGCACTTACCCCTACTCGACAAGGCGAGCTCAGAGACCCGGAACTCACCCGCGAGGAGTTGGTAGCTCTGGCAATCAGTGGCGGGAGAAGCCTGCGATGAGAACTTGGATGACCAAGGCGGCGGCGACGGCAGCAGTCGCGGTTCCTCTGGCCGCGATCGTGACTGTGGCCGATGCAACTCCTGCTTCGGCAGCCCTTTACCCGTCGGGCTGTCAGAGCCCGGCCCGAGGGGACTGGGACGACAATTGCTGGGTCGGGTACCAGTATTCGAGCAACTCCAACATGGTCTTGGGCGTCCAGACCATGGTCCGCCTCTACTCCGTCCCAGGGGGCTGGTGCTATACGACCAGGTTCCTTGCTCGCGACGGCGTTTACGGTGATGCGACCAAGAACGCGATCAAGCGATGGCAAGAGGGTTGGAACCTGAACGCATCGCCGAGTGTCACAGTTGACGGCGTCGTGGGCTCTCAGATGTGGTCGGTTTGGGACACGAGAATCCAAAGCTTCTACTCGTACACGTCATCCGGCTACAAGTACTACCGCAACGCCCCACAGGCAGATTCTTGTGTCGAGGATGCTCGGTCGTTCTTTCGTATGCAGGAGTCAGGTATGCAGTACTGGCAAGTGCTAGCTCCTGGTGGCGGCTCTTGGGCGTACATGATCGCCTAGCTGTAGATCCCAGGAGCGTTAGTCAGGCCGCGTGATGTGGCTGGCGGGGGT
>CAYQGF010000401.1:0-3772 GCA_964416885.1 uncultured Iamiaceae bacterium | reverse complement strand
GCCGAGCTTCCGGTACACCCGCTGGAGGTGGCTGTCGACGGTGCGCACCGAGACCACCAGGTGGTCGGCGATGTCCTGACGGCTGGCCCCGGCCACGACCATGGTGGCGATCTCGGCCTCCCGGTCGGTGAGCTCGGGGTGCCCGCCGGCGCCGTCGATCCCTGTGACGTGGAGGCCCTCGCAGCGGGCCAGGAGGTCGGCGACCCGGCGGCGGGCGTCGGCCCGCTGCCGCTCGTCGGTCGCCAGGCGCGCCACCTCCGACCACGTCTCGACGGCGTCCATGTCGGCTCCCATCGCGGTGTAGGCCGCCGCGGCCGCGCTGACCTCGTCGACCGCTCCTGCCGCCACCGCCGCGGCGCGTCGGGCGTGCGTCGCGACCAGGCGGCTGTCGGTGCGGGCCGCGACCGCGGCCAGGCCGTCGGTGGCCTCCGCCCGGTCGTCGGCGGTGCCCAGCCGGGCCAGATCGTGCCAGGCCGCGGCCTCGTACGGGACGGTCCCGGCGTGGTGCGCCACCTCGGCCGCGTGGCGCAGGCGGTCCCCGACCGGGAGGCCCTCGGCCGCGTCGAGCCACGCCGTGTAGCGCAGCTCCTCGGCCCGGAACACCTGGATCGGATGGGACGGCAGCTCCGCCCAGGCCGCGAGGGCCTCCCGCGCCGCGACCAGGTCGCCCGCCGCCGTGTGGGCGGCGACGAGCCCGGCCGCGGGGTGGGCGAGCCAGCCCGGACGATGCACCCGACGCAGGTCGCTCACCGCCTCGGCGAACCAGCGGGCGGCGGAGCGGGGCCGCCCGGCCTCGAGGTAGCTGCGGCCCAGGTGGAGGGCGAGCCACCCGTGCGACGTCGGGTCGCCACCGCTGGCGGTCATCCGTTCGACGGCCAGGGCCCCGTCGATCGCCTCCTCCAGCCGACCGGCGTCGGCCAGCGTCCCGAGCCGCCAGAGGAAGGCGATGCCGACCGCGCTGATGTGGACCTCGGGGGCGGCCATGGCCAGGGCGAGCAGGTCGTCGAGCTCCTCGAGCGCCCGCCCGGTCTCGCCCTGGGTCATGGCGACCGACGCAGCGACGGTCCGCGCCTCGATCGCCGTCATCGCATCGGGGTGGTCGAGCCACGGCTCCACCAACGCCCGGGCCAGCTCCTGCTCGCCCCCGAAGGCCCGGAGCCGGCTCTCGCCCACGTCGATGACGGACCGTTGCGACGGGGCCATCTGCCGGGCCTGCTCCATGGTGGCCCAGGCCTGGTCGGGGTCGTCGGCGTGGAACTGGGAGACGGCGATGGTGTGGGCGTAGCGGGCCAGGGCGTCCTCGCCGATGTCGAGACCGGCCAGCTCCGCGGTGAGGTCGGCGATGGCGTCCCGGTCGTTGAGGGAGCCGAGGGCGACGGTGAGGTACTCGAGGGCATCGTCACCGGCCCCCGCCCGCCAGGCTCGACGGGCCAGGGCCACGCAGTCCTCCCATCGGCTGAGCCCGTGGGCCGCGACGGCGCCGCGGGTGAGGGCGGCCGCGTCGTCGGCGTGGCGCGGCGGGTCGGCCCAGCCCGCCCCGACCAGGGCGAGGCCGCGCACCAGGGCGGCCTCGGGCGCGGTCGAGGTCGACACCGCGAGCACGTCGGCCAGGCGGCGCCAGGCCCGACGGGCGACGGCGTCGTCGCGGCTCGCGGCCAGGGCGGTGGCGACCAGGCGGCTGGCGACCGCGCACCACAGCGCGCCGTCGCGGTCCTCGTCGACCCGCACCAGCCCCTGACGCTCGGCCGCCGCGAGCGGGCCGGACCCACCGAGGGCCTCGGCATCGTCGATCGGCAGCCGGTCGGCCAGGGCGAGCGCATCGAGGACGGACCGCACGTCCGAGGGGAGGGCGTCGACCTGGGCGAGGACCTCGGGGTCGGCGATGACGCCGAGGCCGCCGGTGAGGCTCCACAGCCCGGCGTGGCGGGCCCACGCCCCGGATGCCCGGGCGGCGTTGACGGCGGCGACCAGCCAGGCGGGGTGGCCACGGGCGAGGAGCCACAACTGCTCCCGGCTGGCGGCGTCGACCGGCCCGCCGGCGAGCTGCTCGACCAGCTGGTCGGCGCCGTCGCGGTCGAGCGGTGGCAGCTCGAGGCGGACGACGATGTCGCGCCACCACGCCCGGTCGGGGTCGGGCGCATCGGCGCCGTCGCTGACCGTCGCCAGCAACCGGGCCCGGCCGGCGGCGACGGCGTGGTGCAGGACGGCGGAGGTGGCGTCGTCGACCCGGTCGAGCTCGTCGACGACGAGGACCGGCAGGTCGGCCCCATCCTCGGGCGGCCCGACGAGGGCGGCGACCACGCGGGTGAGGGCGTCGGCCGCCACCTCGGTGGGCAGCGGACCGGGGAGCACCCGGTGGAGGGCACCGAAGGGCACGGCGGGTGCTCCGACCACGTCGAGCAGGACCGTGGTGCGGCCACCGGCCCGCAACCGACGGACCGCCTCCCCGAGCACCGCGGAGCGCCCCGACCCCAGGCGGCCCCACAGCACCGCGCCCGCCGCCTCGTCGACGGCGGCGACCAGCCGGGCCACCACGGCCTCGCGGCCGACGAGCGAGCGCGGTCCGGCCGGGGATCGCCGCTCGGGGGTCACGCCGGCACGCTACTTCGGGGTGCCGTCCCCCGAGCAGCCCCTCCCGCGCGGTGCTAGACCCGCGCCATGTCGGTGAAGTCGGGCCTGTTCGGGGCCATCACCACCGTCGTGCTGATCCTGGTCCTCGGGAACCGGTGGACGGTCGACAACGTGGCCGGCCGCGACCCCGCACCCCAGGCGACCGGGCAGATCATCGGGTTCTTCGGCTGGGACCCCGACAGCGTCTTCGGCGAGCTCCGGGCCGCGACGTACGTCTCGTTGGCGGTGCTGGTGGTCGCCGTGTTCGTCCTCGGCGGGCTGGCCGGCCGGGCTCGGCCGCTGGCCGCCTTCGTCGGGGGGTGGGGGGCGGCGATCGGTGCCGCGGCCATCGCCTCGATCGTCTTCGCCCTGGTCGCCGGGGACCGCCTGGCGTTCGCACCCAGCGGCAAGCTCCTCGACCGGATCTACCTCAGCGTCTCGTCCGGCACCGGGGCCATGGCCACCGTCGGGTGGCTGGTCGGGCTGGCGGTCCTGCTCGGCAGCTTCGGGGCCAAGCAGCCGAAGCTGGTCCACCCGGGCGCCTCGGCCCCGGCGCCCTACCCGGCGGCCGGCGGACCGGTGGGCGGGCCGGCCCCGTTCGACGCCCCGCCCGTCGGGGCCTACCCGTCGCCCCCCGGCACCCCCGAACCGTTCGGCGCGCCGGCATCCCCCGGTGCTCCCGAACCGTTCGGCGCCCCGGCATCCCCCGGTGCTCCCGAGCCGGTCGCGACCCCGGCGCCCGGGCCGGGCCCGTCCGCCCCGGCCCCCCCGGCGCCGGCGGCCCCACCGTCCAGCTCCGGTGGCCCGGTCATCGGCACCCCGCCCGACCGCACCCAGGTCCAGCCCCGCCCACCGGACTGACCCGGGCGGCTACGGCCGGGTGGTGCGGAGGGCCGGGGGACGGTCGCCGCGGGCCTTCGACCAGGCCGATGCGGTGGCGCGCTGGGCGACCAGGCGGATCACGCCGACCAGGGCGCCGGTGAGGAGGGCGAAGGCCAGCGCCTCGCCCCACGTCACGTCGGGGTGGGCCGGGTTGCCGGGCGCCTCCCGGCGGGCGACGAGCGTCCAGGCCCGCTCGACCAGCGGCTTGGTCGCCGCCACGGCCCCGAGGGCGGCGACGCTGGCCACCCCGTTCCACATCTGGTCCTCGGTGATGTCCACG
>CAYQGF010000400.1:0-3819 GCA_964416885.1 uncultured Iamiaceae bacterium | reverse complement strand
CCACGAAGGCCCGGAAGGCACCGACCTCGACCGGCCCGACCCCCCAGACCGGTGTCAGGTGCCGCTGGCGGTCGAGCTTGAGGCCCTGGCTGCCGATCTCGCGGTCGAGGTGGATGGCGAGCTGGGGGACCCGCAGCAGCGGGCGGTCGACCCGGAGGAGCCGGGTCTCGACCCGCCCGTCGACGGCGACCGCGACCCGGCCCGACAGGCCCAGGTCCCGGTCGAGCCACGAGTTGACCAGGGCGCCGCCGTAGACCTCGACGGCCACCTGGCGCCACCCGGCCTGGCCGGTGTCGGGCCGGGGCTTGACCCGCAGGCCGGGGGAGTCGGTGTGGGCGCCGACCATCCGCAGCGGGGGCAGCGCCGGCCCGCCCTCGGGCAGCGCCCAGGCCACGACGGCGCCGTCGGCGACCAGGTGGCCGCGGGCCGGGACCTCGGCCCACGGCTCGTCGAGGGCGACGGCGGTCGACCCGGCCGCGGCCAGCCGGTGCCCGGCCTCGGCCGCGGCGTGGTACGGCGACGGCGACGCGTCCAGGTAGGCGAGGAGGTCGGCGACGTCGCTCATGGGACCACCGGGACGGGGGGCATGTCCTTCATCCTCTCCTGGGCCGGGGCCAGGTCGTCGGGGTGGGTGACGCCGACCCACGTGGTGCCGGCGGCGAGGGTGGTGACGGTCAGGGCACCCGAGTGGACCAGGGCGTCGACCGCGGTGGGGAGGGGGAGCTCGGCATCCGGGTCGGCGGCGTGGGCGGCCCGGAACCGCTCGACCTCGGTGGCCAGGGCCGGCCCGACGTCGGCCGGGAGGCCCCAGAGGTTCATCGACACGGGGGCGCCGGCCGGGACGGGGCCGTCCTCGGAGCGGGCCGACCCGTCGCCGTCGACCACGACACCGTGGTGCTCGACCATGCCGAGGAGGGTGCCGTCGGCGCCGACCTCGCACACCGCCCGGGTGACGGCGCCCTGGGGAGACGTGGTGGCCGCCAGGGGCCAGGTCACCAGCGCGCCCCGGCCCGGGCCGGCGGCGGGTGAGCGCAGCCAGCCCACGAGGGCGGCGACGGCATCGGTGCCGTAGTGGTCGTCGGCGTTGGCGACGACGGCCGGCCCCGGCACCGCGGCCAGGGCGAGGGCCACCGCCTCGGCCGCACCCCACGGCCGGCTCCGGTGGCCGACCGGCCCGGCCTGCTCGACGACGAGGAGCGGCACCGTCGTCCGGCGCTCCAGGTGGTCGACCACCTCGGCCCGGATCTCGGGGCGGACCACGGCGACCACCCGGCTGACGCCGGCCGCGACGGCATCGTGGATGGTGTGGTCGACCAGGGCCTCGTCGCCCGGCCCCACCGGCGCGACCTGCTTGAGCGCGCCGAAGCGACGCCCCATCCCCGCGGCCAGCACGACCAGCGACAGCTCTTCGCTCACCCCCGGGACGGTAGACGCACACCCCGGCCCGGCGCGACGCAGCCCGGCAGAGCCCGGGTGGGCCCGTTTCCGGTTGGAGGGCACCACCGGTCGGCCGGTACAGTGTCCGACCCACCCCCCGGGCCAGCGACGTCCCACCAGGAATCCACACCCATCACCGAGATGGAAGGGACGTATGCGAGCCACCCCGGGCCCTCAGGGCCTCTACGACCCCGCGAACGAACATGACGCCTGCGGTGTCGCCTTCGTCGTGGACATGCACGGCCGGGCCAGCCGCGACATCGTCGACAAGGGCCTGCTGTCGCTCTGCCACCTGGAGCACCGCGGTGCCTCGGGGGCCGAGGTCAACACCGGCGACGGCGCCGGCATCCTGATCCAGGTCCCCGACCGCTTCCTGCGCGAGGTCGTCGACTTCACCCTCCCGCCGGTCGGCTCCTACGCCACCGGCATCGCCTTCCTGCCCGGCGACGCCACCGACGCCGACGCCGCGGCCGAGGCGGTCGACAAGATCGTGACCAGCGAGGGGCTGGAGGTCCTGGGCTGGCGCGACGTCCCGGTCGACCCGTCGATGCTCGGCACCATGGCCGCCGAGGTCATGCCCACGTTCCGTCAGCTGTTCGTGGCCGGCGCCGACGGCGGCCTGAGCGGGCTGGAGCTCGAGCGCCGGGCCTTCATCGCCCGCAAGCGGGCCGAGCACGAGGTCCTCGACGGCGACAAGGTCTACTTCCCGAGCCTGAGCTGCCGGACCCTCAACTACAAGGGGATGCTCACCACCGGGCAGCTCGACCAGTTCTACGCCGACCTGCGCGACGAGCGCATGGAGAGCGCGGTCGCCCTGGTGCACAGCCGGTTCAGCACCAACACCTTCCCGGCCTGGCCGCTCGCCCACCCGTACCGCTACATCGCCCACAACGGCGAGATCAACACGGTCAAGGGCAACCGCAACTGGATGCGCGCCCGGGAGGCGCTTCTCGCCAGCGACCGCTTCGCCGGCCCCGAGGGCAGCTCCGGGCTGGAGCGGGCCTTCCCGATCTGCGACCCCACCCAGAGCGACTCGGGCAGCTTCGACGAGGTCCTCGAGCTGCTCCACCTCGCCGGGCGGCCCCTGCACCACGCCGTGCTCATGATGATCCCGGAGGCCTGGGAGAACAACGCGGGCATGGACCCGGCCCGGCGGGCCTTCTACCAGTTCCACGCCTCGATGATGGAGCCGTGGGACGGCCCGGCCTCGGTGGCCTTCACCGACGGC
The DNA here is from genome assembly GCA_964416885.1 of uncultured Iamiaceae bacterium. GTDB lineage: Bacteria > Actinomycetota > Acidimicrobiia > Acidimicrobiales > Iamiaceae > Iamia. Next base: position 1,154 of record CAYQGF010000400.1, on the reverse strand, counting down.
TCGGTCATCGGCGCCGTGCTCGACCGCAACGGCCTGCGCCCGTCGCGCTACTGGGTCACCACCGACGGCCTGGTCGTCATGGCGTCGGAGGTCGGCGTGCTCGACATCGACCCGGCGACCATCGTCCAACGGGGCCGGCTCCAGCCCGGCCGCATGTTCCTGGTCGACACCACCGAGGGCCGCATCGTCGGCGACGAGGAGATCAAGACCACCCTCGCGGCCGAGCACCCCTACGGGGAGTGGCTCCACGCCGGCCTCGTCCCCCTCGACGAGCTGCCCGACCGGCCCCACATCCGCTACCCCCACGCCGACGTGGTCCGGCGCCAGGTCACCTTCGGCTACACCACCGAGGACCTCAAGATCCTCATGGCGCCGATGGCCCGCACCGGGGGAGAGGCCCTGGGGTCGATGGGCACCGACACGCCGATCGCCGTGCTCTCGGACCGGCCCCGGCTGCTGTTCGACTACTTCACCCAGCTCTTCGCCCAGGTCACGAACCCGCCGCTCGACGCCATCCGGGAGGAGCTGGTCACCAGCCTCAAGGGCGTGCTCGGCCCCGAGGGCAACCTGCTCGACCCCTCGCCGGCCTCGTGCCGCCAGGTGCTGCTCGATCAGCCGATCATCGACAACGACCAGCTGGCCAAGCTGGTCCACATCAACGACGGCGGCGACCAGCCCGGCCTCCGGTCGGTGGTCATCAAGGGCCTGTTCCCGGTGGCCGAGGGCGGCGCCGGGCTCCGGGCCGCCATCGAGGACGTCCGCGCCCAGGCCAGCGCGGCCATCGCCGACGGCGCCCGCATCATCGTCCTCAGCGACCGCGACTCCGACCGCGACCTGGCCCCCATCCCCTCGCTCCTGCTCACCAGCGCCGTCCACCACCACCTGGTCCGCGACAAGACGCGCACCCAGGTCGGCCTGGTCGTCGAGGCCGGTGACGCCCGCGAGGTGCACCACATGTGCCTCCTGCTGGGCTACGGGGCCTCGGCCATCAACCCCTACATGGCCTTCGAGACCCTGGAGGACATGGCCGCCCGCGGTGCGCTCGACGGCGTCGGCGTCGACGAGGCGGTCAAGAACTACATCAAGGCGTGCAGCAAGGGCGTGCTCAAGGTGATGTCCAAGATGGGCATCTCCACCGTCGCCTCCTACACCGG
>CAYQGF010000399.1:0-3831 GCA_964416885.1 uncultured Iamiaceae bacterium | reverse complement strand
CGGAGGAGGAAGCGGTCGAGCTGGCTGTCGGGCAGCGGGTAGGCGCCCTCGTGCTCGGCCGGGTTCTGGGTCGCCAGGACCACGAAGGGCTGTTCGAGGGCGTAGGTCACGCCGCTGACGGTGACCTGACCCTCGGCCATCGACTCCAGCAGGGCGGCCTGGGTCTTCGGGGAGGCCCGGTTGACCTCGTCGGCCAGCACCACGTTGGCGAACACCGGGCCGGGCCGGAAGTCGAAGGTCGCGGTGCGGCGGTCGTACACGCTGACGCCGACCACGTCGGACGGCAGCAGGTCGGGGGTGAACTGGATGCGCCCGAAGCTGCCGTCGATGCTGGCGGCCACCGCCTTGGCCATGCTGGTCTTGCCCACCCCGGGCACGTCCTCGATCAGGACGTGGCCGCCGGCGACGAGGGCCAGCAGCACGAGCTGGGTGACCTCGCCCTTGCCCTGGATGACGCGGCCGACGTTGTCGACCACGCTTTGGAAGAGCTGGGCGGCATCCTCCGGTCGGATGTCGCGGCGCGGGTCCACAGGCGCGTCGGTCACAGGTCCTCCTCGGCCACGGACCGTCATCGTAGGCAGGCCGTCGGTCCGGCACGGGGGCAGCGATCTGGTACACCGCTGGCCGTGCCCGACGACGCCGTCCTCGCCCTCGACATCGGGGGCACCAAGCTCGCCGCCGCCGTGGTCGACACCGACGGGGGCCTGACCGGCCGCCGCCAGGTGCCGACGCCCCGCACCGACGACCCCGAGGAGCTCTTCGGCGTGGTCGTCGACCTGCTCGGCGCGGCCCGGGGTGACCGGGTCGTGGCCGGGCTGGGCGTCGGGTGCGGGGGGCCGATGACCCGCACCGGGGTGTCGCCGCTCAACATCCCGGCGTGGCGGGAGTTCCCGCTGCGGGACCGGCTGGCCGAGCGCACGGGCCTCGCCGTGGTGGTCGACAACGACGCCAAGGCCCTGGCCGTGGGGGAGGGGTGGGCGGGCGCGGCCCGGGGCGTCACCGACTACGTCGCCATGGTGGTGTCGACCGGCGTCGGCGGCGGGATCGTCCTCGACGGCCGGCTGCTCGACGGCGCGGCCACCAACGCCGGCCACATCGGCCACATGGTCGTCGAGCCCGACGGACGGGAGTGCGCCTGCGGCGCCCGGGGCTGCCTGGAGGCGGAGGCGTCGGGCACCGCCATCGCGGCCATCACCGGGGGCGACCCGCGCGACGCCTCGCGGGCGGTGCGCGAGCGCACCGGCCGACTGGTCGGCCGGGCGGTGGGGTCGGTCGCGAACCTGCTCGACCTGCGGCTGGCCTGCGTGGCCGGGTCCGTCGCCCTCGGCTATGGCGAGGTGTTCTTCGCCGCGGCCCGGGCCGAGGTGGCCGCCACCGCCTGCCTGGAGTTCAGCCGCGGCACCGAGGTCCGGCCCGGCGGCCTGGGCGACGCCGGGCCCCTCGTCGGCGCCGGCGCCCTCGCCTGGCGGGCCCTCGGCCGCACCTGACGGCGTTCTGGGAGCAGAAACGGTCGCCGGGACGACCACTTCTGCTCCCAGAACGGGTCAACCGGGGGCGGGGGGCTCGTCGTCGACGGCCGGGTCGTACTCGTCGTACTCCTGACGGACGTCGCGCTCGGCCTGCTCGACCGCGGCCGCGGCCTCCTCGTCGGAACCGTCCCCGGTGCCGTCGTCGAGGCGCCGGAGCTTGCCCTTGGCCTCGGCTTCCCGGTCGGCGGTGAGCCACCCGAGCTTCTCCTGCACCTTGCCCACCAGGTCGTCGCCGTCCTTGTCGTCGTTGCGTGCGCTCATGGCGGAGGACTGCCCGCACCGCGGGCACCCGACACGTCCCCGGTACGGTGGGCCGGGTGAGGGCGACCGACCCCGACCTGCGCCGGGCCGCGGCCGCTGTGGCCCGCCGGCCGTCGCTGTGGGCCACGGCCGTGGTCGCCGGCGCCCGCCACGTGCCCCGCCGGGGCCGGTCGGCCGGTCCCTGGCTGCGGTTCCGGCTGGAGACCGCCTACGGGCGGGAGCGGACGGTGCCCACCGCCGACGACCTGGTCACGTGGCTGCGCTGGGCGCGGGCGTGGCCTCGGGCCCGCCGGTAGCGATCGGGTCGAGCTCGAGCTCCACCACCGGGTCGAGCCGATGGGCGAAGCGGCGCAGCGACCGCAGCACCGGCACCCCGAGCAGGGCGACGACGACCAGGTTGGCGGTGGCCCCGGCCGCGTCCCAGGCCAGCGACGTGGCCACGTAGAACGACCAGTAGTGCTGGAGCGTGCCGGTCAGCCCGAGGCCCGGACGCCACTGGAGCGGGCCGTCGCCGGGGAGCAGCGGCCACGACCAGAGGTTGATGATCGCCCCGTAGGCGAAGCCGACCACCCATGACCACACCGCCAGCACCGCCACCTCGACCCGGGGCCGGAGCCGTCGGGTCAGCCGCCCGACCGCGCCCGTGGCGGCCCCCAGCCACGCCAGGACCAGCATCTGGAACGGCAGCCACGGGCCGATCCCCCCGGTGACCACCGCGCTCAGGGCCATGGCGAACAGCCCGAGGAGGAACCCGAACCGGGGACCGAAGGCGGCCGCGGCCAGCAGCACGAGGAAGAAGATCCCGCTGCCACCGCCCGGCAGGTCGATCAGCCGGAGCAGGCCGGACAGGGCCGACAGCATCCCGAGCAGGGCCACGTCGGCCCCGGCCATCGTCCCGGCCCGGACCTCGATCAGCACCGCGGCCACGGCCAGGCCGCCGACCAGCCCGGCGACGAGCGGGGCGTCGCCGCCCCGGGCCACGGCGTCGCCCGACCCGGCCGGCAGCCAGAACGGGTAGAGGAACGCCCCCAGCCCGACCAGGCTGGCCAGTCCGTAGGCGGCCCGCACCCGCCATCGTTCGACGGCCCCGCCCCGGTTCACGAGCCGCTCCTGGTGGCCCGCGTCGACGTCCGGGTGGGCCCGGCGGCAGCCCCGGTGGAGGGTCGAGTGGGCGCCAGCCCGATCCGACGGCCGGTGCCGGCGAAGCCGGCACGATCAGGGCGGCGGGTGGGGCGGAGGACGTGACCGGAGGGAGCCTCGGCGGGAGGGGCCGTGGCCGACCAGGCCCTGCTCACGAGCCGCTCCCGGTTGTCTTCAGCGCGGCGGCGACCTCGGCGACGGTGAGGTGCGGAGGCAGGACCCGGAGGACCTGGGGGGCGAACAGGGAGCCGGAGAGGACGGTGCGGGCGGGGCCGTCGGCCACCACCTCGCCCCCGCCGAGCACGACGGCCCGGGTGGCGCACCGGGCGGCCAGCTCGACGTCGTGGGTGGCGACGACGACCGCCCCGCCGGCGGCGGCGTGGGCCCGGGCGGCGACCTCCAGGGCGGCCCGGGAGGCGGCGTCGATGCCCCGGGTCGGCTCGTCGAGGAGCAGCACCGGTGCCCCGCCCACGGCCACCGCGGCCACCGCGACCCGCTGACGCTCGCCGGTCGACAGCGAGCGGGGGTGCCGCTCGGCCAGGGCGGTGAGCCCGAGGCGGTCGAGCCACAGGTCGACGTCGTCCTGGTCCCGGCCGAGCAGCCGGCAGGTCTCGGCCACCTCGGCCCGGACGGTCGGGGAGAACAGCAGGCTCGACGGGTCCTGGGGCAGCAGCGCCACCCGGGCCGACCGCTCGACCGTGCCGGCCCGCGGCGGGGCCAGGTCGGCCAGGGCGCGCAGGAGGGTGGTCTTGCCGGCGCCGTTGCGGCCGAGCAGGGCGACGACCTCGCCCCGTCGCACCTCCAGGTCGATGCCGGCGACCACCACCTTCCCGTCCCGCGGCCCGACCGCCAGTCCCCGGGCCGCCACCAGCACCTCGCCCGCGGCCCCGAACCGGTGATC
>CAYQGF010000398.1:2590-3839 GCA_964416885.1 uncultured Iamiaceae bacterium | reverse complement strand
GCGTCGTCGATGAACTGGGCGTAGAGGTTCTCCAGCCACGCCGCGTTCGGGTCCTGGGTCGGGGCGCCGTCGGTGGCCGCGGACAGGGCCTCGTCGGTGCGGCCGAGGACGTCGGCGGTCGGGTCGTGGAACCCGGCGATGCCGGCCAGCCCGCCCAGGTCGTGGTCGCGCTCGGCCGGGTCGGCCTCCCGCACCGCGGTGCGCCGGGGGAGCAGGACGTCGTCGGCCTCGGTGTCGGTGTCGGTGTCGGTGTCGCCGAGCCCGCCGAAGGACGGGCCCAGGGCCACCGGCAGGTCGGGCTCCTCGTCGACCACGGGGTGCTCGAACGGGTTGCCGGCCGACCAGGCCTCCCAGGCGGCATCGTCGCTCGCCGGGTCGTCGTCGGCCAGACCGTCGAACGGGTCGACGGCATCGGGGTCGACGGCATCGGGAGCGAAGGGGTCGGCGGCAAAGGGGTCGGCCCCGATCCGCTCGGCCGCGCTGGGCTCGTGGAAGCCGGCGCCGTCGTCCGGGCCCGGTGCGAACGGCTCGGCGACCACGTCGAGGAGCCCGGCCACCGCCAGGCGGTGGACCACGGCGGCGGTGCTGTAGCGGCCCCGCCCCATCGCGGTGGCCAGCTCGTCGACGGTGCGCGGCCCCGACAGCGAGGCGACCAGCTCCCAGTCCTCCCGGAGCAGGGTGACCTGGGCCGCGCCGTCGGGGAGGGTGCGCGCCGGGCTCACCCAGGCCGAGGTCGACGGGACGACCTCGCTCATCTCGTCGACGTTGCGGACCCGGCGGCGGACCTCGTTCACCACCGCTTCGACGTCGAAGCAGCGCGACGGCCCGATCCAGTGCATGGTGTCGGGCTCGAAGTCGAAGCGGCCGTCGCCCTCGCGGAACAGGGTGATCAGGGGGTCGTAGATCACCGACAGCACGACCGACGCCATCAGGTCGGCCTCGATGGCGCCGCTCGTCACCAGCAGCTCGCCGACGAGCGGGGCGTCGCCCGCCTCGTCGACCGCCTCGCTCCAGGCCTCCGAGCTCACCCGACCGGGCCGCACCAGGGCGGTGGCCAGGGCGTCGTCGGTGCCCTCGCCCCGGGCGAAGTAGAGCTGCCCGTCGTTCAGGTAGACCGTGCAGCCACCCGAGCCGGTGAACCGCACCGCTCCCGTCTTCCCGGTGGAGGAGAGGACGCGGAGGGCCCCGGCGGGTGAGTAGTCGTCGAGGGATCCGTTCAGCGCCATGTATCAGATTCCGGTCCGTGGGG
>CAYQGF010000398.1:0-2490 GCA_964416885.1 uncultured Iamiaceae bacterium | reverse complement strand
TACCACGAGCTCGACGCCCCGACGGTCTCCGACGCCGAGTACGACGCCCTGGTCCGGGAGCTGCGGGTGATCGAGGAGCTCCATCCGGACCTGGTCACAGCCGATTCCCCGACCCAGCGCGTTGGCTCGCGGGCCAGCACGCTGTTCGCTCCCGTGACCCACCGCCAGCCGATGATGTCGCTCGACAACGCCTTCGACAGCGACTCCCTCGTCGCCTGGGGGGAGCGGCTGGTGCGCCGGCTGGGCGCCGGCCCCGACGACGACCCGGTCGACTACGTGTGCGAGCTGAAGATCGACGGGGTGGCCATCTCGATCGTCTACGAGGACGGCCATCTGGTCCAGGCCGCCACTCGCGGTGACGGCCGGGTGGGGGAGGACGTCACCGCCAACGTCCTCACCGTGCGCGGTGTCCCCCACCGCCTGGAAGGGGCGTCGGTGCCCCGGGTCCTCGAGGTGCGGGGCGAGGTCTACATGGCCCGGTCGGCCTTCGCCCGGCTCCAGGCCACCCAGGAGGAGGAGAACCGGGGCCGGCTGGCCGAGGGCCGCAAGCCCCACCCGGTGGCGGTCAACCCCCGCAACGCCGCGGCCGGGTCGTTGCGGCAGAAGAACGCCGCCGTCACCGAGTCCCGGGCGCTGTCGATGTGGTGCTACCACCTCGGCGAGGTCCAGGGCGGCCCCCGCTTCGCCAGGCACCGCGAGACCCTGGAGTTCCTGGCCGAGGCCGGGTTGCCGGTCAACCCCGAGATCCGGGTGCTGGGCTCCTTCGACGAGGTCTTCGCCTACTGCGACGGCTGGGAGGACCGTCGCCACCAGCTCGACTACGACATCGACGGCGCGGTGGTGAAGGTCGACGACCTGGCCGTCCGGAGCGAGCTGGGGTTCACCAGCCGGGCGCCCCGGTGGGCCATCGCCTACAAGTTCCCGCCCGAGGAGCGCACGACCCGGCTCAACCGCATCAGCATCTCGGTCGGCCGCACCGGGCGCACGACGCCGTACGCCGAGATGGAGGAGGTGTTCGTCGGCGGGGCCAACGTCCGCCAGGCCACCCTCCACAACGAGGACCAGGTGGCGGCCAAGGACGTGCGGGAGGGCGACATGGTGGTCGTCCGCCGCGCCGGCGACGTCATCCCCGAGGTGGTGGGCCCGGTGACCCCCCGGGACGATCCCGACCGGCCCGAGTGGGTGTTCCCCAAGCTCTGCCCGTGCCCCCGGGCCTCGACCCTCGTACGCCCCGAGGGGGAGAGCGACACCCGCTGCGTCGACCCCGAGTGCCCGTTCCAGCGGGCCGGGTCGATCGAGCACTTCGCCGGGCGGGGCTCGATGGACATCGAGGGCTTCGGCGAGCAGCGGGTCCGGCTCTTCCTGGAGCTGGGGCTGGTCGCCGACATCGCCGACGTCTACACGGTCGACTGGGACCGGGTCGCCGCCCTGCGCCGGGTGTTCGGCGACTGGTCCACCGCCGCGGTCGCCGCGGCCCGCGAGCGCACGGGCGACCCCAAGGCCAAGCTCGACGCCGTCGAGGCCCCCGACGTCGCCGGCACCGTGCCCCTCGGCGTCGACGACGACACCATCAGCGAGGACCTGCTGGCCGACATCGCCGCCGATGCCCCCCGCTTCCGCTCCACCGCCGACACCCTCCGGGGGCTGGGCGACGAGGCCGCGGCGAAGCTGCAGGCGGCCATCGAGGCCACCAAGGAACGGCCGCTCGACCGGCTGCTGGTCGGGCTGAACATCCGCCACCTGGGCCCGGCCGGGGCCGAGGCCCTGGCCGAGGGGCTGGGCCACCTCGACGCCATCGCCGAGGCCACGGTGGAGCAGATGGCCGAGGTCGAGGGGGTCGGGCCGATCATCGCGGCCTCGGTACGGGAGTGGTTCGACCGGCCCGAGTCGGCCGACCTGGTCGCCCGGCTCCGGGCCGCCGGGCTCAACCTCGCCGGCCCGGAGCGGCCCGACGTCGAGCCGGTGCTGGAGGGCAGGGCGGTGGTCGTCACCGGCACCCTGGAGGGGTTCAGCCGGGAGGAGGCGGCCGCCGCGATCAAGGCCCGGGGCGGCAAGAGCCCGGCCAGCGTGTCGAAGAAGACCTATGCCGTGGTCGTCGGGGCCGAGCCCGGAGCCTCCAAGCTCACCAAGGCCGAGGAGCTCGGCGTCCCGGTCCTCGACGAGGCCGCCTTCCTCGCCCTCCTCGACACCGGCCTCCGCCCCGGCGACGACCCGGTCGAGCCCGACCCCGAGTGAGCCGCTACCACCCGCGGCGGGCGCGGTCGACGGCCCGGAAGTAGTCGCTCGACGGTCGGAGCCAGAGGGCGACCACGGCGCCGGTGGCGACCGCCATGGTGACGAGGCCGAGGAGCCGGCTGACCCACGGCGCCGGCTGCACCAGGCTGTAGAGCTGCGATAGCAGGCTGATGCCGTACAGAACGGTCCCGCTGATGCGTGGCCAGCTCTGGCCCTTGGCCGTGAACACGGCGTGGACGGCCCACAGGACCGCGC
>CAYQGF010000397.1:0-3853 GCA_964416885.1 uncultured Iamiaceae bacterium | reverse complement strand
GACGACCACCAGCAGCACCACGACGTCGACGACCACCACGACCACCACGGCCCCGGCCCCGGCCCCGACGACGCCCCCGACCACCACCGCGCCGCCCCGCACCCCCGAGGTGGCCACCCCGGTCCACCCCGACGACGACCCGATCCCCGAGGCCCTCGACGGCTTCGACACCCTCCTGTCGACGAGCCCCGACCGGGGCATCATGTTCCCGGTCTTCCCCAACAGCGCCACCAGCTGGGTCCGCACCCAGGACACCTACGGGGCCTGCCGCAGCGGGTGCTCGCGCCGCCACCAGGGCGAGGACCTGATGGGCAAGAACGGGGCGAAGGGGGCCAAGCTGGTGGCGGTCAAGGCCGGCACCGTCGTCGAGCTGCGCCACCGCTCCAGCGGCAACTCGCTCTACATCCGGGGCGACGACGGCTGGTTCTACTGCTACCTGCACATCAACAACGACCGGCCGGGCACCAACGACGGCAGCAACCTGGTGGCCAACGCCTGGGGCCCGGGCCTCCTGCAGTTCAAGACCGGCACCACCACGATGAACGAGACCGCGGCCCGGGGCTACCGGGTCAAGCAGGGCGAGGTCGTGGCCTACATGGGCAACAGCGGCAACGCCGAGAGCGCCGGCTCGCACCTGCACTTCGAGATCCGCCAGCCCGCCACCGGCACCTACAGCAGCGAGACCCAGCGGCTGTGGAGCTCGGCCTCGGTCAACCCCCGGGTGTCCCTCCAGAACGCCGTCGCCGCCCGCGAGGCCTCGATGGTGCCGCCGGAGACCTTCCAGCCCTGGACCACCTCCGAGGCGTTCATCACCTACCAGTTCCGGGACTTCCTGGGCCGGGCCCCGAGCAGCTCCGACCTGGCGTACTACCGGGACCAGCTCGACTACGGCACCAACACCCCCGACTGGATGGTGCAGATCCTCCTCGAGTCGGCCGAGTGCGACAGCAAGACCCAGTGCGTGGCCCGCCTGTACCAGGCCTTCTACAAGCGCCTGCCCGACAGCGCCGGCTTCATCTACTGGCTCGACAAGCGGCGGGGGCCGGGCTGGGGCGTCGACCGCATCGCCGAGCAGTTCTCCCGGGCCCCGGAGTTCCGGACCATGTACGGCTCGCTCACCAACGGCGAGTACGTCGAGCTGGTCTACCGGAACGTCCTCAACCGCAAGGCCGAGCCCGACGGCCTCGCCTACTGGCGCAACGAGCTCGACCGGGGCCGCATCAACCGGGGCCGGATGATGACCCTGGTCAGCGAGTCGCCCGAGAACAAGACCGTCCGCCGGAACGCGATGCACGTCATCGCCGCCTACGGCGTGATGCTCAACCGGATGCCCACCTCCAGCGAGCACAGCACCTGGACCGGCCTGCTCGACCACCCGGACCCGAGCCAGCGCATCTCGACCCGGGACATGATCGTCATGTTGCGGATGACCGACGAGTACCGCGCCATCGTCGGCGCCGCCTGAGCTTCCCCCCTCGTTCGCCGGGGGTTTCGCCCCGGTCCCCACCGGGCGGCGATGATGCCGCCATGAGCGATGCCGCGCCCCCTGCCGACCCCGCCCTCGTCGACGAGGCGGTCGAGCTGCTGCGAGCCGCCGGCGAGGTCACCCTGCGCTGGTTCCGCCACCACGCCCTCGCCGTCGACAGCAAGGGCGACGGCACGCCGGTCACCCAGGCCGACCGGGAGGCCGAGCGCTTCATCCGGGAGGAGCTGGCGGCCCGCCACCCCGATGACGGCGTGCTGGGCGAGGAGGAGCCCGAGACCTTCGGCACCAGCGGCCGCCGGTGGATCCTCGACCCCATCGACGGCACCAAGGCCTTCACCCACGGCGTCCCGCTCTACAGCAACCTCCTCGCCGTCGAGGACGAGCACGGCATCGCCGTCGGGGTGATCAACATCCCCGCGCTGCACGAGACGGTGTGGGCCGGGCGCGGCCTCGGCTGCTTCTGCAACGGCGAGCCGGCCCGGGTCAGCACCACCGCCGCGGTCGCCCCCTCCTACATCTCCACCAGCGGGTTCAGCCCGTGGTCCGACGAGGCGATCGTCGCCCTCCAGGCCACCGGCACCCACCTCCGCACCTGGGGCGACGGCTACGGCTACGTCCTGGTCGCCACCGGCCGCGTCGACGCCATGATCGACCCGGCGGCCGCGCTCTACGACCTGGCCCCGATGCCCGTGATCCTGGCCGAGGCCGGAGGCCGGTTCACCTCGCTCGACGGCGACGACGGCCCCGACCACGGCAGCGGCATCGCCAGCAACGGCCTGCTCCACGACGAGCTGCTCGCCATCCTCGGGGGACGCGCCCGCGCCGCCAAGGACGGCATGCCCCCCGGCTGAGGACGAAGCCCCCTCACGCCTCCGACCCCCTGGGGCGAGGTGCGGCGCACCAAGATGGGCGGGTGCTCCCCCGACCGTCCCTCCGCCGGCTGGCGGCCGCGGCGGCCCTCGGCCTCGGCCTCGTCGCCCTGACCGCCTCCCCCGCCGCCGCCGACCCCCCCGGGCCGACCAACTACCGCTCGACCGTCGATGCGGTCACCCCGCCGGACGCGGCCGAAGGCATCCGCGCCTCGATCGTGGGCGGCGACGGCTTCCTCCTCCTCGAGGTGGACGAAGGCGTCGAGGTGGAGGTGCCGGGCTACAGCGGCGATCCCTACCTGCGCTTCTCCGCCGACGGCACCGTGGAGGAGAACCAGAGCTCGGCCACCACCTACCTCAACCAGTCCCGCGACCGCACCGACGCGCCCGCCCTCGACCCCGACGCCGACCCGGTGTGGAAGACCGTCGCCACCGACGGCCGATGGGCCTGGCACGACCACCGCATCCACTTCATGGGGGGCGACCTCAGCGAGGACCAGCGGGCGAGCCATCGGTCGGGGGTGACCTGGCAGGTCCCGATCGTGGTCGACGGCACCGACGTCCTGATCACCGGCGACTACCGCCTCGTCGACGCCCCCTCGCCCCTGCCGTGGCTCGGCCTGGCCCTCGTGGTCGCCCTCGTCATCGCCCTCGGCCTGACCCGCCTCGTCACCCCGTTGACCGCCGGGGGCGTCGGGCTCCTGGTCGCCGGGCTCGGGGGTGTCATCGCCGGGAACGCCCAGCGGGGGATCAGCCCCCCCGGGGCACCGACGTCGCCGCTCGTCGTGATCCTCCCGGCCATCGCCCTGGTGGCGGGGATCATCGTGGTGATGCAACGGGGACGGGTGCTGCGGGCCATCGCCGCGCTCGCCGGGGCGGCCAGCGCGGCCGGATGGGCGATCGTGCGGCTCTCGGTGCTGTGGAAGGCGATCCTGCCGACCTCCCTCGCCCCCGCGACCGACCGGGCCCTCACCGCCGTGGCCCTCGGGGCCGCGGTCGGGACGGCCGTCGCCGTGGTCCGGTCCGGCGCCCTCGCCCCCGACCTCGACGACGAGCCCCCGGCGACCCCGCTCACGGCCGCGGAGAGCGGCGGAAGCTGACTGTTTGCCCGCACAACCTCACGCTGGGTGCTCAAACGGGTCCGACGAGCGCCGATGGAGGTGCGTGCCAGACAGCGGCGGCGACCACCTGGAGGGTCTCGAACGGGTCCTCCGGAAGGAACGGGACCGGCTCGAGAACCTGCGCTATCGCTTCGTCACCCTCGAGCTGCTCGTGGTGGCGCGGGAGGTGCGCTACTGGGCCTGGGCCCTCCAGGACCTGAACCGGGCCCGCCTGCGGACCCGCGAGTCGGACCTGATGCGGGCGGCCGCCGTGGGCCTGCTCGACCTCGACCCGAACGGCATCGCCACCTTGCGCGAGGTCGCCGCCGCGGTGCCGGCCCCGTGGTCGGGGATGCTCCGGGACCACCACGACAGCCTGTCGACCGTGGTGACCGAGA
>CAYQGF010000396.1:0-3867 GCA_964416885.1 uncultured Iamiaceae bacterium | reverse complement strand
CCGAGGCCGAGGCGGGCGGGGTGTTCGCCGACGAGCGGAAGCTGAGCACACGGGGGGTCGACGGGGCGTGCATCTTCCTCAACCGACCGGGGTTCGAGGGCGGTGCCGGCTGCGCTCTCCACCTGGCCGCGGTGGAGGCCGACGAGCCGCCGCTGGAGTGGAAGCCGTCGGTGTGCTGGCAGCTCCCGATCAAGGTCGACTGGGCCGATGGCGAGGCGCCGGGCACCGAGGTCGCCACCGTCCGGGGCTGGACGCGCGCCGACTGGAACGAGGAGGGCGACGAGATGGCCTGGTGCTGCACCGAGGGGCCCGAGGCCTACGTCGGCGACCGTCCGGTGGTCGAGTCGCTGGGCGAGGAGCTGGCTGCCATCGTCGGCGACGAGGTCTACGTCGAGCTCCGCCGCCGTCTCGCCTGAACGGCGCCGAAGGCCAGCGCGCCCGCCGCGGGGCGTCCTCGGTCAGGCGTCGGCCACCCACGGCCCGATCCCCCCGATGCGGTCGACCGAGTACCGCACGACGTAGCCGGTCTGGGCCTCGTCGGGGTAGGCGGCGTCGGGGCCGATGTAGGCCTTGGCGAGCGTGGTCAGCAGGGGCCCGGTCGTGGTCTCGGGGCCGATGGTGGCGGTGACGTGGAGCACGACGTGGGGGCTGAGCCAGTCACCGGGTACCGGGGGTGGCGCGAAGGCGAGGACGGCCCGGGGGTCGCGCTGCAGGTTGCGGAGCTTGGCGTTGAACCGCATGTGTGTGCTGATCACGTCGTCTCCGTCGAGGCCGATCCAGATCATGGTCACGTGGGGGCTGCCGTCGGCGTTGGTCGTGGAGAGGTAGGTCAGGGGACCGGACCCGATGAGGGCACGCAGGTCGTCGGGCAGTGCGGTCACCGGTCGCTCGGCCCCAGGTCGACGTGGGACTGCCCTCGGGACCACACGGTCCGGAAGCCGAGGGAACGGAAGCGCCACCCGTCGGAGGTGCGAACGGCATCGGCGTCCACCACGTTGGCGATGACGTAGGGCGTGCTCGGCCCCGGCTCTCGGTGCTCGTGGACCGCCAGGAGCCGGGCGGTGAGGTGGGCCTCGTCGCCATGGACCTCGACGCGGTGGTCGGTGCTGGCATGGAAGGTCCGGTCCCATCCGTCGCGGACGAAGCGGTTGCCGGCCGCGACCTCCTCCAGGCCGGTGAGCGTGACGCCCCGGTGCTCGATGCGGAGGTCCGGGCTGAAGATCGTCCCGGCCCACTCGGCATCGAGGCTGCGGCCGTCGTCGACACCGGCGAAGTACCGGCTGGCCAACGCCACGATGCGGTCTCGGTCGAGGAGCTCGTGCAGCTCCCGTTCCACGGTCTGGTCCACGGGCTCGCACCTCGCTGGTCGAGCTGCCGCCGCACCTCGAGGGCGACGACAGGAAACGGAACGTCCGCCCCGCTTCGTACTCTAACGGAACGACCGCCCCGTTTCTTGCCGGTAGGGTCGCGGGATGGAGGCGACCGACGCCAGCGACGCCGCCGAGGACGGGGGTGCGGAGCCCGCCATGCGGGCCGATGCCCGACGCAACCGGGCACGCGTGCTCGACGCGGCCCGAGCCGCGTTCGCGGCCGAAGGGTCGCAGGTGTCGCTGGACGAGATCGCCCGGCGGGCCGGCGTCGGCGCCGGCACCGTCTACCGGCACTTCGCCTCCAAGGGCGCCCTCCTGGAAGCGGTGATCGTCGACCGGTTGGACGCTCTCGCCTCCGACGCCCGCGCCCTGCTCGGGGACGAGGACCCCGGCCCCGGGTTCTTCGCCCTGGTCGAGCGGCTGTGCCTCGAGGGGGCGACCAAGCGCGACGTGGTGGAGGCGTTCGGCCGCGACGGCGTCGACCTGCACCTCGGTGTCGCTCACGCCCTCGAAGGGCTGACCGAGGCGCTCGGCGGCGGCCTCCGCCGAGCGCAGGAGGCCGGCGCCGTGCGCGACGACGTCGACGCCGACGCCGTCATCGCCGTCGTGACCGGTGCGGCCTTCGCCATCGCGGGGGCGGACGAGGGTGACCGTCGTACCCGCGCCGTGCTCGCCGTCCTCGGCGACGGCCTGCGTCCGCCCCCGTGACGGCCGGGGCCGCCGGGCCGTCGGGCGTCAGTCGCCCACTTCGGGGTGGGCGGCGAGGTACGCCTGCCGCACCCGGACCGGGGCCTTGTTCAGCCAGGATTCGGTGATCAGCTCCGCGAGCTCCTCGCCATCGACCTCCTCCAGCCGGACCAGGACGGTCGGGTAGCCGTCGTAGTGCGGGGTGGTGAAGAACTTCCGGTCGTCGACGGCGAGCAGGGCCTCCTTCTCCCCCAGGTCGGCCACGAAGACGACGAGGGCGCCCTCGGCCTCGGACCGGATGCGCAGGAAGCCCTTGTCCTTGACCCGGAACCCCGGCGAGCCGAACCACGGCTTCTCGATGGTCTCCGGCAAGGAGAGGGCGATGCGGCGGACGTCGTCCTCGGTGGCCATGCCCGGGACGCTAGGCCTCAGCCGTCGGCCAGCGCCGGGGCCAGGTGGGCCAGGACCTCGTCGGGGTCGAGCGAGCTGGGCGCCGGTGCCCCGCGGGCGGCGACGAACGACACGACGACCGGGAAGCCCCGCCCGGGCAGGGCCGAGAAGGGGTCGACCTCGGCGGCGGCGGCCCACGTGCCGGGTGCCCGCTCGGCCGCGGCCAAGCCGTCCATCGCCGCGGCGAGGGCCTCGGTGCGGACCCGCCAGGTGTTGGAGCTGGTCGGCCCCTCGATCACCGGTGGTCGCCACCGGTCCGGGGTGTGGGCCCAGACGTAGCCCGGCAGCCACAGGTCGTGGGCCCAGCCGCCGACGCCCCTGGTCGACACCAGGTGCAGGGCCTCGGCGTGGTGACGGGCCCGGGCATGGGGCCAGGCCGCGACCGAGTCGTCGACCAGGGCGTTGAACGACGGCACCCGCACGCCACGCTCCCAGTCGACGTCCTCCTGCCGGAAGGCGACCAGGCGGGGCCCGACGACCTCGCCGCCGGCGTCGACCGAGACCAGGTCCCACCCGCGTCGCACGACGTCCGGAGCGGGGTGGTCGTCGGCGAGCACCCGCGGCACGAGGGCGAACGCCTCCCGGTACACCTCCATCGGGTCCCGCCCACCACCGGGGCCGACCATCAGCAGGGTGAGCTCCTGGGCCAGCCGGAACGCGGGCCAGTCCGCCCACCCCGCCAGGTCACCGGACTCGGCCGCCCCGACCAGCACGGCGCGGTGGGCGAGGGCGATGTCGGGGTGGGCGAGCACGAACACCGACAGCATCCCGTCGACGTCGACGTGGTTGTTGACCACCAGCCCGTACCCGTCCGCGTCGGCCGGAGGGTCGAGGAGGAACCGCAGAGCGGTCTCGGTCGAGGTGTCGGCGGCCCACCGAGCCGGGGTCGTCGTGGGCACCCAGTGGCTCAGCTCGAGGTCGACGCCGGGGCGGAACGACCCCACCGGGCCCGCGCCGTCGACGTACACCACCCGTTCGGCCGCGGGCATCGGCGCGGCGGGCCCGAACACGTGGAACGGCAGGGCGACAGGCTCGGGCACGGTCCGACGGTAGGCCCCGCGGCGACCGGGCACCTGTCGTCGATCCGATGGCGTGAGGGGCGAACGGGGGCGATAGGTTGCCCCGTCCCCCCACCGACGAGGACTGCGCCCCCCGATGCCCACGAAGCTCACCGTCACCGCCCACCAGAAGCGCCTCGAAGCGCTGCGCGACGAGACCACCGAGCGGCTCGACCAGCTCACCTCCGACTACGACGCGCTGGCCGAGGTGGGCACCGACGTGGGCTCGGGCGACGACGAGGGCGGCTCGGAGAGCGACGGCACCTTCGTCGAGCGCGACCGCATCCGGGCCCAGATCGCCG
>CAYQGF010000395.1:0-3870 GCA_964416885.1 uncultured Iamiaceae bacterium | reverse complement strand
TGTTCGAGGTCAACGAGGCCTTCGCCTCGGTCGTGCTGGCCTGGCAGAAGGAGCTGGGCGCCGACCCCGAGAAGACCAACGTCAACGGCGGCGCCATCGCCCTGGGCCACCCCCTCGGGGCCTCGGGCGCCAAGCTGATGGCCACCCTGCTCAACGAGCTGGAGCGCACCGGCGGCCGCTACGGCCTCCAGACCATGTGCGAGGGTGGCGGCCTGGCCAACGCCACCATCATCGAGCGCTTGGGCTGACGCCCTCTCGTCACTCGCTCGCGGGCGCACCGGACCTGGTGCGCCGAGTGCCCACTCCGGTTCGATGCTCACTCCGTTGGGCTTCGCTTCCGGGTGGGCACTCGGCGTTTCCGGCGCAGGGCCCTAGTCTGGTCTCGGCATGTGGGAGATCGTCCGGGTCGTCATCGCACTGGGGGTGGCGGTGCTGATCGTGCGGGTGGGCATCGCCCTGCTCGGCGGGATGACCCGACCGGTCCCCGAGCCGCCTCCCCCCGGCGAGCTGCGGAAGGTCAAGCTCGTCTACCGCTGCGCCACCTGTGGCACCGAGGTGCGGATGACCTCGGCGGTGCACGAGGACCCCGAGCCGCCTCGCCACTGCATGGACGAGATGGACCTCCTCACCCCCGTCGACGACCTCTGACCACGGAGAGCGGCGTCACCGGCACGGTGTGACGAAGGTAACGAGAGAGTTACACCGATGTGACCCTCCCCAGGGTTGTCCACAGGTGTGGACAAGTGGCTACCGGTACTGGGTCGCGGTGAGGATGCCGCCGAGGATCAGGGCCAGGCCGACACCCAGGGTCAGCGGCCGGCCGTTCCAGAGCACGTAGGTGAGCAGGATCACGATGCCACCCAGCCCGAGCAGGGTGAACATGATCGCCGGCACCCACACCGGGCTCTCGAGCTCGGAGCGGGGGATCGGCTGCGTGTAGCGGCCCGACTCGGCCGCCTGGGCCGCCTTGCGCGGGTTGCCGCTGCGGGCGGCCTTCCGGTCGGCGGCGGCCTCGGCGGCCCCGCCGGTGCGCTTCGAGGGGCGGGTGACCTTCTTGGCGCTGGCCGTCGCGGCGCGCCGGGCCTTGGCCCCGGTCGGGTCGTCGGCCGTCGCGGTCCCGCTGACACCGGGGGCGCGGTCGGCCCGGCGGGCCCGGCTGCCGGTGGGGTCGTCGGCGGTGGCCTTGGCCGGTGCGCCATCCCCGTCCTTCTCGGCGTCCATGCGGGCGCTGGTGGCGGCGCGGCGGGCCGCCACGTCCTCGCGGGGGTCGGTGGTGCGGGCCGTCGACGTGTCGGTCGCCGCATCCTCGACGGTGGCGTCCTCGGTGACATCGCCGTCGACGCTCACGTCGTCGGCGGCGCCGTCGGTGCTCACGTCGTCGTCTGTCGGGTCGGCCATGGGGCCCGACACTAGGCGCGGCCCCGCCCTGCGCCCCAGGCACGGTGCGTCGACGCGGGCCGCGGCCCGCCCGCCGGCGCCCGGGGCGGTGAACCCATGCGGCTGTAGCGGTCGGACGTCGGTAGCCTCCGGGCCGATGACCGGCCCGCACGTCCTCGTCGTCGACAACTACGACAGCTTCGTCTACAACCTCGTCCAGTACCTGGGGGAGCTGGGGGCGGAGCCGGACGTGGTCCGCAACGACGAGCTGACCGTCGCCGAGGCGGTGGAACGGGGGCCCGACGCCGTCCTGGTGTCACCCGGTCCCGGCACCCCCGCCGACGCCGGCATCTCCAACGACGTCATCCGCACCTTCACCGAGCGACGCACCCCGGTGCTCGGCGTGTGCCTCGGCCTCCAGTGCATCGGCGAGGTCTTCGGCGGCACCGTGGTGCGGGCGCCGCAGGTCATGCACGGCAAGACGTCGCTGGTGCGCCATCACGACATCGGCGTGTTCTCCGGGCTCCCGCAGCCGCTCGAGGCCACCCGCTACCACTCGCTGGTCGTCGACCGGGCCACGGTGCCCGAGGTCCTGGAGATCACCGCCGAGACCGACGACGGCCTGGTGATGGGGCTCCGCCACCGGGAGGCACCCACCGAGGGCGTCCAGTTCCACCCCGAGTCGATCCTCACCGCGGCCGGCCACGACCTCCTGCGCACGTTCCTCCGCCGCACCGAGGTCGACGCCACGGCGCCGACCGGGTAGCCGGTCCCGCTCGACGCGGGTCAGGGGCCGGGGGGCTCCGCGGGGAGGGTGGTGGTGGTCGTCGTCGTGGTCGTGGTGGTCGTGGTCGTCGACGTGGTGGTCTGAGGGGCCGTCGTCGTCGTGGTCGTCTGGGGCGCGGTGCTCGTCGACGTCGGCGGCGAGGTGGTCGGCGGCCGGGTCGTGGTGGTCGTCGTGGTCGGCGCCGGGCCGGTCGAGAAGTAGAGCGTGATCCGGGAGTCGGCGCTCATCGTCTGGCCCGCGTTCGGGCTCTGGTCGATGACCTCGTCGGTCGGGATCTCCTCGTCGGAGCGGGGCACGATCGCGATGTTGCCCTGCACGAACCCGGCCTCGACCAGGACGTCGACGGCGTCCCTCAACGGCATCCCGACCACGGGCGGGATCAGGATCTGTTCGGGCGCGGGTGCACCGCTCGACACCACGAGCCGGATCGTGCTCCCCTCCTCGACCTCGGCGCCGGCGGGGGGGTCCTGGCTGATCACCGACCCCTCGGGGACGGTCTCGCTGGGGGCGAGCTCGGGGTCGGCCGGGACGTTGAACCCGGCCTCGCGGAGCAGGTCCCGGGCCTCGGCGTAGGGCCGGCCGGTGACGGCCGGGACCTCGACGGTGGTGCTCTCACCGATGCCGAGCACCGAGGCGAAGAGCAGGATCAGGCCCCCGATGGCGCCGAGCAGGAGGAGCAACAGGAGCAGGAACCAGCCGGTACGGGAGCGGCGGGCCTGCTCGGTGTAGGCCGGCTCCGGCTCGGGGCGAGCCGCCGGTGGTGGCGTCGGGCGAGCGGCCGGGGGGGCGGGGGCGTCGGCCGGAGCCAGCCCCACCACGGTGCCGTCGTCGGGCGCGTCCGTCGCGGCCGCGGCAACCCCCGCGGCGGCGCCGGCCGCAGCTCCGGCCGCGGCGGCTCCCGCCGGGGACGATTCGGCCCGCACCCGCTGGCCCTCGGTGAAGCGGCGCAGGTCGGCACGCAGGGCCTCGGCGTCGGGGTAGCGGTCGTCGGGCGACTTGGCCAGCAGCTTCATGGTGATCGCCTCGTAGCCCGGGGGGACCTCGGGGTGGGCGTCGCGCAGGGGGGGCGGTGGCTCCTGGACGTGCTTGTAGGCGACCGCGATCGGGCTGTCGGCCACGAACGGCGGCTTCCCGTTGGCCATCTCGTACATGACGATGCCCAGCGAGTAGAGGTCGCTGCGCTGGTCGACGTTGTGGCCCTGGGCCTGCTCGGGGCTGAAGTAGGTGGCGGTGCCCATCACCGAGCCGGTCTGGGTGAGGTTGTCCTCGGCCGAGGCGGTCATGGCCCGGGCGATGCCGAAGTCGGCGACCTTCACGTGCCCGCTGTTGGTGATCATGATGTTGCCGGGCTTGATGTCCCGGTGCACCACGCCGTTGCGGTGGGCGAACCCCAGGGCGGCGGCCACATCGGCGGCGATGCCGGCCGCGGTCTTGGCCGGCGGGGTGCCCTGGGTGCGGAGGATCTCTGACAGGCTCCGCCCGTCGATGAACTCCATGACGATGTAGTAGGTGCCGCCCTCCTGGCCCCAGTCGTAGACGCCCACGATGTTGGGGTGGTTGAGGTTGGCGGCGGCCTGGGCCTCCCGGCGGAACCGGGCCACGAAGGCCGGGTCGCTGGCGAACTCGGGGAACAGGACCTTGACCGCGACCGGACGGGCCAGCAGCAGGTCCTTGGCCAGGAAGACGTCGGCCATGCCCCCGCGCGC
>CAYQGF010000394.1:0-3877 GCA_964416885.1 uncultured Iamiaceae bacterium | reverse complement strand
GCTGGCCCAGATCAACCCGATCTGGCTCTACGGGCCGTTCGAACCGGCCGAGGTGTCGGCGGCCTCGCAGCCCGACTGGTACATGGCGTGGCTCGACGGCGCCCTCCGGGTCTTCCCGGCCTGGGAGGTCAGGGCCTTCGGCTACGAGGTGCCCGCGCCGTTCTTCCCGGCCGTGCTGCTGGCCGGCGTGACCTTCGGGCTCCTCTACGCCTGGCCCTTCCTGGAGGCGACGTTCACCGCCGACGGCAAGGAGCACCACCTGCTCGACCGGCCCCGCGACCGACCCGTCCGCACCTCGATGGGGACGGCGACGCTCGCCTTCTACGCGGTGCTCACCCTGTCGGGCTCGACCGACGTCATCGCCACCACCTTCGGGCTGTCGGTCAACGCGGTGCTCATCGCCTGTCGCATCGCCGCCCTCGTGGTGCCGCCGATCGTGGCCCTGGCGACCTACCGCCTCTGCATCGAGCTCCAGCAGCGCGACGAGGCCGTCGGCCTGACCCCGCCCGAGCGCCCCCGCATCCGCTGGGAGCTGCTCCGTGTCTGGGAGTGGCCGAAGCGCCGCAAGGGCGGGGGCGCCGTCGTCGACTGACGACCTACGCTCCCGGCGTGGAGGGAACGACGGCGCTCGGGCCGCCAACCCAGTGGCCCAGCCCGGGGCCGGGGCCGTCCGGCTGGTGGCCGGTGGCCACCCTGGCGCAACCGCACCCGGCCCAGACCCTGGTCCCGGTCGCGGTCTTCACGGTGATGTGGGTCGCCCAGGTGGCCAACGGCGAGCTGAGCCGGCTCAACCTGGTGCTGTCCGTCCCCTTCATGCCCATCTGGGTGGCCCTGGCGTGCGCCTCCGTCCTCAACGGCCGGCGCCACGCGGTCTTCTCCGACGGCCGCTCGGTGGTGGTCCGCCGCCGATGGACGGCCACCACCTTTGCCCTCGACGACATCGTGTGGGTGATCGACACGGTGTGGGAGCCGGGCGGGCGGGTCCGCGTGGACGGGGCGGTGCGCACGATCGCCGGCCACCGCCTGCCCCGGATGGTCCCCTGGCCCCAGTCAGTCTCCACGTCCGTGGCCCCCCGGACCTGGACCCACCACCTCGGCATCCCGATGGAGCGGACGCGGGGCGGGGGCCTGCGGTGGCGGCGACGGGGCCTTCGCTAGCCGCTACCCCTCGTCGCCGGCCCGCCGGTCGATCTCCTCCTGGAGCTCCTGGGCGTCGTCCTGCGCCTCCTCCATGGCCTCCTCGGCGGCCTGCTTGGCCTCCTCGGTGCCCTTGATCAGGTCCTCGGTCGTCTCGTTGTCACCAGGCATGCCGATCCCCCTACCCCCGGAGCGGGCGCTACACCCGGTGGCGGCCCTGGCGGATCAGGCCGGCGAGGGCCCAGAGGAGGAAGACGGCCGAGGGGACGAGGAACCAGCGACCGAGGAGGAGGCCGTTGCCGACCGCGACCATCCCGGCGCCGATGGCGAAGGGCCAGATGCTGGCCTCCGGGAACCACACGCCGTCGTGGGGGTCGTGGCCGGGCTCCATGTCCTCGACCGCGGCGTCCGCATCGTCGCCGTGCCCGCGGCGGGGCCAGCCCACGTAGGCCGCGGTCATCAGGGCCATCACTGCAGCCAGGGCCAGGAAGGTCGTCCCGGCATGCTCGTAGGACACGAACCAGTAGACGGCCCCGATCACGGCCATGAACACGGCGATCCCCCCGAAGATCCTGGCCTGGAGGCGCCAGCCGGCGTGACCGGGCTCGTCGGCGTGGCGGCCGGCGTCGTCGCGCTCGGCCTCCTCCTCGGCCACGACCGGCTCGGTGACGTCCTCGCGGTCGGTCATCGGCCGGCCTCCTCGGTGCGGGGGTGGCGGAGGTCCCACACCGGGCGGTTGGACCGGATCGGCGGCAGGGAGTCGAAGTTGTGCGGCGGCGGGGGCGACGTGGTGGCCCATTCGAGGGTCTGGCCCCCCCACGGGTCGTCGCCGGCCGGCTCGCCCCGGCGGAGGGTGCGGTACACGTTCCAGGCCAGCGGGAACACCGAGGCGGCCATGATGAACGCCCCGACGGTGCTGATGCGGTTGAGGGTGGTCCAGCCGTCGGACGGGAGGTAGTCGGCGACCCGGCGGGGCATGCCCTCGGCGCCGAGCACGTGCTGGACCAGGAACGTGGTGTTGAAGCCGACGAACGTCATGGCGAAGTGCAGCCGGCCCCAGCCCTCGTGGAGCATCCGGCCGAACGCCTTCGGGAACCAGTAGTAGATGCCGGCGTACATAGCGAAGGCCGACCCGCCGAACATCACGTAGTGGAAGTGGGCGACGACGAAGTACGAGTCGTGGAGCTGGACGTCGAGGGCCGGGAGGGCGAGCAGCACGCCGGTGAGCCCGCCCAGCAGGAACAGGGTGAGGAACCCGAGGCAGAACAGCATCGGCGTCGGGAAGGTCAGCCGACCGCCCCACATGGTGCCGATCCAGTTGAAGAACTTCACCCCGGTGGGCACCGCGATCAGCAGCGACAGGGCGCTGAAGTAGTCGACCTGGACGGCGCCGGTGGTGAACATGTGGTGCGCCCACACCCCGACCGACAGCGAGGCGATGGTGAGGGTGGCGAGCACCAGGCCCCGGTACCCGAAGACCGGTCGGCTGGAGAACACCGCCAGGACCTCGGTGACGATGCCGAAGAACGGCAGGGCCGCGATGTACACCTCGGGGTGGCCGAAGAACCAGAACAGGTGCTGCCACAGGATCGGCTGGCCACCCCCGTCGACCTGGAAGACCTGGGCGCCCAGGTTGCGGTCGGCGAGCATCATCACCGCGGCCGAGGTCAGCACCGGGAAGGCGATGAGCACCAACACGCTCGTCACCATCATGTTCCAGGTGAAGATCGGCATCCGGAACATCGACATGCCCGGCGCCCGCATGGCCAGCGTCGTCGCGATGACGTTGACCGCGGCGGTGATGGTGCCGGTACCGGTCAGCACGATCGACAGCAGCCACAGGTCGTTGCCGATGGCGGGGCTGCGGATCGCCTCCGAGAGCGGGGCGTAGGCGGTCCACCCGAAGGCGGGCGGGCCGTCGGCGGTGGCGAACCCGGCGATCATGGTGAGCCCGCCGAAGAGGAACAGCCAGTAGCCGAGGGCGTTGAGCCGGGGGAAGGCCATCTCGCGGGCACCGATCTGGAGCGGCACCAGGTAGTTGGCCAGGCCGAACGCCATCGGCACGATGAACAGGTAGATCATCACGCTGCCGTGCATGGTGAAGACCTGGTTGTAGGCACCCGGCTCCACGATCTGGGTGCCGGGCGAGTACAGCTCGGCCCGGACCACCGTGGCCAGGGCCCCGCCGAGCAGGAAGAAGCCGAGGGCGGTGACGACGTAGGCCAGCCCGATGACCTTGTGGTCGGTGGTGGTGAGCAGGCCGAGCAGGCCCTGGCCCCGCACCGACGACGGCGGACGGGCCGGCTCGCGGTCGACCGGGTCGGGGGCGACCAGTTCCTCGGGCTCGTCGACGGTGGTCACGTCACGTCCCTCCCCCCTCCTCGGCCAGCCAGGCGTCGAACTCCTCGGGGCTGACCAGCCGGACCTGGAAGTACATGCGCCAGTGGTCGAGCCCGCAGAACTCGGCGCACCGGCCCCGGAACGTCCCCTCCTCGGTGGGCGTGACGTCGATGGCGTTCTCGACACCGGGAATCAGGTCCCGCTTGCCCAGGAACTCGGGCACCCAGAACGAGTGGGCCACGTCCTCGCTGACCAGCTCGAGCCGGGTGGTCTCGCCGACGGGCAGCACCAGCTCGGGGCCGTCGTTGCCCTCGCCGGTGCCCTGGACGACGACATCGGTGCCCTCGTAGGCGAACTGCCACGACCACTGGAAGCCGGTGACGGTGACGACGTGGTCGGG
>CAYQGF010000393.1:0-3883 GCA_964416885.1 uncultured Iamiaceae bacterium | reverse complement strand
CGCTGTGGAGCCGAGGTGTTCGGCACCTTCTGGCTCGTCCTCGGAGGCTGCGGCACCGCCGTGCTCGCCGGCCACGTCGTCGCCTGGCACGGCGTCGCCTTCGCCTTCGGCCTCACCGTGGTCACCGGGGCCTACGCCCTGGGCCACATCTCCGGCGGCCACTTCAACCCCGCCGTGACGATCGGCCAGGTGGTGGCCAAGCGGTTCCCGGCCAAGGATGCCGGCCCCTACGTCCTGGCCCAGTGCGTCGGCGCCATCATCGCCGCCGCCGTCCTCTTCCTGATCGTCAACGGGCGGGCCGACTTCTCCTCCGACGGCAACTTCCTGGCCGCCAACGGCTGGGGCCACGACGCCCTCGGTGGTGCCCCCTACGGCGACTACAACCTGCTGTCGGCGCTGGTCACCGAGGTCGTGATGACCTTCGCCTTCCTGATGGTGATCCTCGGGGCCACCGACCGGCGGGCCCATCCGGCCCTGGCCGGCCTGGCCATCGGCCTCTGCCTCACGCTGATCCACCTGATCTCGATCCCGGTGACCAACACCTCGGTGAACCCGGCCCGCTCGCTCGGCCCGGCGCTGTTCGTCGGCGGCGACGCCCTCACCCAGCTCTGGCTGTTCATCGTCGCCCCCATCGTGGGCGCAGCCATCGCGGGTGTCGTCTACCCGCTGGCCTTCGGCGAGGCCGAGGGCGACACCTCCGCCGCCTGACCGACGCGCCGACGGCGTACGAGTCGTGCCTGGCACGACTCGTACGCCCGGCGCGGTCAGACCGCGGCGACGGGGATGCGGGTGCGGTGGCGGGCCGGGGCCACCAGGTCGACCAGCTCGCCCCGGAGGTGGTGGGACGCCGCGTCGGTGACCCGGACGGTGGCGTAGGTGCCCACCCGGAGCGGTGTCGGGCTGGCGAAGTGGACCAGCTTGTTCTGGCCGGTGCGACCGGTGAGGACCGACGGGTCCTTCCGCGACGGTCCCTCGACAGCGATCTCCTCGACCCGGCCGACGCGCGCCCGGTGCCGGGCCACCGCGGTGCGCTCGACGACGACCCGGAGCCGTTCGAAGCGGTCGGCCACGACGTCGGCGGGGACCTCCTGGTCGGCCATCGTCGCCGCTTCGGTACCGGGCCGGGCCGAGTAGATGAAGGTGTAGGCCGAGTCGTAGTCGGCCTCGGCCGCCACCTCGAGGGTGCGGGCGAAGTCGTCCTCGGTCTCGCCCGGGAAGCCGACGATGATGTCGGTCGTGACGGCCAGGTCGTCGATCTCCTGGCGGGCCCGTCGCACCTTCTCGAGGTAGCGCTCCGCCGTGTAGCCCCGGTGCATGGCGGCCAGGACCCGGTCGCTGCCCGACTGGAGCGGGAAGTGGAGGTGCGGCATCACCGTCGGCGTCTCCGCCATGGCGGCGATCGTCTCGGGCCGGAGGTCCTTGGGGTGGGGGCTGGTGAAGCGGACCCGGCGGATCCCGTCGACCTCGCCCGCGGCCCGGAGCAGGTCGGCGAACAGGGGGCGCACCCTGGTGGTGCCGTCCTGCTGACGGCTCGCCAGGGTGATGTCGCGGCCGTAGCTGTTGACGTTCTGGCCCAGCAGCGTCACCTCGGTGACGCCCTCGCTCGCCAGGCGCCGCACCTCGTCGACGAGGGCGGCGAACGGTCGGCTGATCTCCGGGCCTCGCACCGCGGGGACGATGCAGAAGGCGCAACTGTTGTCACAGCCGACCTGGATCGTCACCCACGCCCGGTGCCCGTGGTCGCGCCGCACCGGCAGGGCCGACGGGAACATGGTGGCGTCGTCAGCGACCGCCGCATCGAGGATCTCGGTGATCGGTCCCTCGGTCGCCGAGCGGGCCACCAGCTCGGCGGCCCGGTGGACGTTGTGGGTGCCGAGCACGACGTCGACGTACGGGGCCCGGGCCCGCACCTGGTCCCGGTCCTTCTGGGCCAGGCAGCCGCCGACGACGATCTGGAGGTCGGGCCGGGCGTCCTTGCGGGACTTGAGGTGGCCGAGGGTGCCGTAGAGCTTGTTGTCGGCGTTCTCCCGGATGCAGCACGTGTTGAGCACGATGACGTCGGCGTCGTCCTCGCCGGCCGCCGGGGCGTAGCCGTCGGCCTCCATCTGGCCCGCGATCCGCTCCGAGTCGTGCTCGTTCATCTGACACCCGAAGGTCCTGATGAGGTACCGACGGGGCACGTCGGGGGCTGGGGCGGCGTCGGTTGGAGCGGCGTTGGTCGCAGCAGCGTCGAGGTCGGACATGGCCGCCCCAGCCTATGGCCCGCCCCCACCGGCCTCCCGGTTCGTCACCCCGACCGCTCCTCCCCACCGAGGAAGCGCCGGACCTCGCCGAGCACGACGGCGTTGGCCTCCACGAGCGGGTGGTGCCCGACGCCCGAGAGCGGCACGCCCACGACGTCGGGCAGGCCGTCGAGCAAGAGCCGGGCCCCGGCCACGAACGGGGCGTCCCGGGTGCCGTAGACGACCAGGGCCGGAGCGACGATCCGGGGCAGGTCGTCGACCAGGTCGAGCTCCGCCGCCCGCCGTTCGAGGTGCGGCGCGTTGTCGTTGTCGACGAGGCGCTCCCGGGCCCGGACCGCGTCCCGGTGCTCCGGCGCCCCCTCCTGCATCGCTGCCATCGGGGCGAAGCGGGCCAGCGTCCGCGCCTCCGACTCGGGCCGCCGCCGCCAGAGCACCGCGTACCGGGCAGCCAGGCCCGCCACCCGGGCGGTGCGGAGCACGCCGAGGGCACGGAGGGTGGGCCAGGCCATCCGCGCCGTGACGCCGCTCGGCGAGCCGTCGACCAGCACCAGCCGACGCACCGCGGTCGGATGCCGGAGGGCGCAGGACAGGGCGACCATCACACCCATCGAGTGGGCGACGATGTCGAAGGAGCCATGGCCGAGGCTCCGGGCGACCGCGGCCACGTCGTCGCCCAACTGCTCGAACGTGTACGACTCGGCGGCCGCGGCCGACGACCGGCCGCTGCCCCGGTAGTCGTGGAACACCAGCTCGAAGCCGTCGGCGAGCGGCCCCAAGTCGTCGACCAGGTAGTCGAAGGACGTGCTCGGACCGCCGCCACAGACCAGCACCGGCCGGCCGGCTCCGACCGGTTCCACGTGGAGCCTCGCTCCCCCGTCGACCTCGACCTCCACGGCCCGAGCCTCCCATACCGCCCTCCACGCCGCGGCCGCGACCGCCCGGGCTTCGACGTCGCCGCCGCGGTCCGGCTACCAGGCGGCGGACGGGCGACTGACATCCTGGGCCCCGACGCGACGGTGGACGCGGTCCTCCAGGCGGAGGCGGAGGGCGGTGCGCTGTTCGCCGTCGATCTCGATGTCGGCGAACGACGGCGTCACCACGATGTCGAGGCCACCGGTCGACAGGATGCCCCGGGCGATGACCGCGGCCTTGGTCGCCTGGTTCAGCGCCCCAGCCCCGACGACCTGGACGACCACCGCCCCCGAACCTCGGATCGCCCCGGCGATCGCACCGGCGACAGAGTTGGGGTTCGACTTGGTGGAGACCTTGAGGACCTCCACGCCGGCTGCGGCGGGCACCCGAACGGGGTTCGACATCACGCCCGCCGATCCTCCCCTCGATGTCCGGCGTGGTGCCGGGGGACGACACCGGGAGGCGACACGGGCCCGCCCTGGAGGGTGTTCAGGGCGGGCCCAGGTCGCAGGCCCTGCCGGGCGGACGGCGGCTCTGTGGGGCAGGTGCGCGCCGCCCGCCCGCCAGGGGCGGCGCCTCCGTCCCGGGGCAGCAGGACGGGAGGCGCAGGCGGTGGGACGGATCAGTCGTCGAGGGAGATCGGCTCGTCGTCGAGGTCGCTCATGGCGTCGTCGCCCTCGACCTCCTCGCCGATGCCCATCTCCCGCCGGATCCGCTCGGACACCTCG
>CAYQGF010000392.1:0-3896 GCA_964416885.1 uncultured Iamiaceae bacterium | reverse complement strand
CCTCATCTCGATCGATCGACCACAAGGTGTTGAGGTTCGGGAAGTAGCTCCAGCCAACAGCCGTGACCTGGGCCGGCGGGCACTGGGGAACGTAGAGCCGGATCAGCCCGTCGTCGGTCAGCTCGACCCCGAGCGGCACCTGGTCCGCGGGTGGACTGGTCTCTGTCGTCGTGGACCCAGAGGCTTCATCCGGGTTCAGGTCCGTACTCCCGAGCCACCGATTGAACAGCAGGACCAGAACGACGACGACCGCTGCGACGGCCAGCGTGAGCAGGACCCGCCGCCGTCCACCTTCACTGCTCATGACAGCACGACGCGACGACGACCCAGTCGCGCCGGAGCCGAATGATCCAACGTCCCGCCCACGCGTTCTCGACGACGATGGGCTCCCAACCCTCGGACGCGTCGACTCCTCCCCAATCGAAGTCCCCGAGCGCGCTCAGGTACTCGTTGAACCCGGGAACGGTGAGGCCAGGGTCGGGTCACAACGTTGGTGCTCTTCTCGAGCAGCACGAGCTCAGCGCCGATCCGGCAGATGTCGTAGCGCCAGGTCCGTGCCCACGACCACGGATCTCGTACGGCACATGCCGTACGGGCGGCAGGCCAGCCGGGGCGTGGCCGCGAGACCTCATCAGCAGATCATCTCGCCGAGCATCGAGCCGGGAGGGTGCGACTCTGTCCACTCGGAGACCGTGGAACCCGCGCTTGCCGAGCTCAGGCATTCGGCCAATGCGCTTGCTCCCTCACCACCGCACCTCGGATCTGCGGCCTCGATCGTCACGAGCAACGGGGCAACGGCCACCTCCCCCAGCTCGACGACGTCTCGAGGAGAAGGGGGGATCTCCGTCTCCTGATGGTTGCGCCCGACCACCGAGACTCGACGAGCGCGCCAACCATCCTCGGCATCTCTCGTGAGGACAACCGATGCCACCTCGCCGCCGACATGCTCCCATTCCAGGGAACCGGTCCCAAGGGTCTGGTCGTTGACAGCCACAGGCGACGATTGACCGGCGTCCTGCAGCCGTTGAGCCTCCCCCTCCAGCGCTTCCGGAGACGTCGCGTCACCAAACACCCATGGCGCAGCACGTCCGAGAATGGTCAGCGACGCAAGAAGTGTCAGCGAGGAACTCTTCCTCAGTTCGTCGGCATCGATCTTGATCCACCCCACGTCAAGCCCTGGCACCGGTCGCCCTCGGAAGAACACGCCATCTTCGGACTCGATGACGTCGGGAGCCCCATCGCTGTCGAAGGCAGCCCACTTGACGTCTCTTGAGACGTAGCGCGACCAGCCTTCGGCCGGACCTTCGACCTGACAGTCAGCAGCGACCGTATGGGGATAGTCAACCGCGACAGTCAAGACCCGCACGACTGGCCGTCCGCCATCCTGGCCTGAGCACGAGACGAGAGCGGGGGCGACAAGGGCGCCAAGAACCACCAGTGCATGGAGCTTCAGAGACACCTGCAGTAACCCCCACGGCCAATGAAGTTGAATGATGGATGCAAAGAAGACCTCAGGCGATGCCGAGCCACTGGGCACGTAGGTCCACAGGGCGTTGCGGCAACGTTGAGGACGAGGCTTCCGACGATGGCGAACGCGGCCTTGCGAGGCGGTGGCACGGGCGGGGTGATCGCAGCTGGCTCTCGATGGTGGCCATCTGCGCGTCGAGGTCGACCTCGTCGGCACCCGAGCTGGCCGGCATCAGCATCAGTCTTGACGACGTCGCCGTCGCCGGCCAACGCCACCACCGCCCTCCCTCAGATACGACGCCCGCCGCTGGACCAAAGCCAGCTGAGTGCGGATCAGGAACAACGTTCGATCATCGACCGAGGTCGAGGCGGTGCGCGCTCCCGACGAGCACGGAGTCGTCCGCAGTCGTCGGCGAGTGCAGCGGCGGCAACACCAGGTCGGCCGTCCAGAGCTGCTCGCCGGTCGTCGGGTCAAGCGCCACGAGCACCCCTCCAGACCCGTCGTCGGTCTCTGCGGGTAGGAGCAGCGAGCTGGCGGTTGCGGTCGGCGGAACCAGGACGGTCCCGGGGACCTCGACCTCCCAGACCACGTCGCCGGTCGCCCCCGCCAGGAGAGTTGCGGTGGTGTCGCTGAAGGTCTGTCCCGACTCGTCCGAGGCGGCAACCAACACATCACCCGATGCCAATACAGTTGTCGGACCAAAAGCGCCTCCCGAGGGTGTTGCGGACCAAACGCGTTCACCGGTCGCAGCGTCCAGCATCACCACCGTGTCGCCCGTCGAGGGATCTGGCGCTGTCATCACCAACACCCCTCCTGCCGTGGCTGGGGTGGAAGGTGGAACCGAGATGTTCGGACTGGTGAAAGACCACATCGGGGAACCGCTACGGCCTTCGAACAGCTCGAGGATCATGCCGGGTTGAGGACCCTGCCCGAAGGAGACCACTCCGACGGCGGTGCCGAGGATGACCACCGAGTCGACGTCGCCCGCCGTGGGAACAGACCATGCGACCTCGCCCGAGCCGACGTCGAGCGCGTGGAGTTCGGTCAAGGAGTCGACAAGGACCCGACCTTCGCCGAGCACCGGTGCTTTGCCGCTCACACCCTCGACAGCTTGGGTCCAGCGCTCCTCGCCCGTCGCCGGGTCCAATGCGATGACCCTGTCTTCTCCGGCGTCCGAGAAGAGTAGGAGCCCGTCGGCCTCGACCGCTCCGGTGCTCGATCGGCCCGAGAGGTCGCGTCGCCACAGACTCTCGCCTGTCGCGGGGTCCAAGGCTTCGAAGGTCTGGCCCGAGCTGCTGTCGCTCAGCACGACGACCACGCCATCGGCGATCATGAGCTGGGCGGGGAAGTTGCCGTCACCCAGCTCGACCTTCCAGCGGTCATCGCCGCTGTCCAACTCGAAAGCCTGAAGCCAGAGGCTGCTCCCATCGGTGCTCGACACCACCATGGCCGCCTCATCGACGACCGCGACACTCGCCTGGATGTCGCCCGCGGCTGCTGCCCATGCGACATCGCCGTTCGCGTCGATGCTGTAGAGGCTCTCGACCGACGGGCCGGACATCGAGGTCGTCGGCCCTTCCGACGTCGATGATGGACCGTCGTCCCCGCACCCACTCACCATCAGCACGAGAATCGCTGCGGCCGCCCACCGGGCGATCACCACGAGGACCCTCAGCCTCCACCAGACCGGCACGTGGTCCCCTTCTTGTCGGTGAAGGGCAGGTTGGACAGACCAGCCGTGGGTCCCCACGCGTCGCCCTGAAGGAGGATGTCGATCGGCGTTTGGCGGCCGATGTACTGGTAGGCCTCCATCGCCGGATACGAGTCGCGACTGTAGTCGATACAAACAGCCGTTCGACCAACCGGCTTCAGCTCGAACATACCATTGATCCGAGCGAAGTTTGCTACCAGCCGCTTGTCGGAGTTCAGGATCGCGTAGCGGATGTAGATCTCGCCGTTTCCGCGAGCGCGCATCGAGACACGGTTGCTGTCATCGACAAACGGAAGGGCCTGGAACCAGTACGAGCCCGATCCGAAGTCGTCGATGATCGGAAGCGCACTGTGGCAGTCATTCGGTGGCCCACCAGTACCGCACGACGGGTTGATCCGGAACTCCGCCCTGCCAGTCTCGTAGTCAACCGTCGCCACCGCCCGCGACCGCGAGTCGTGCGCATAGGGATCAGGGCCTCGATGATCGCCGTGGCTCGACATCGGCATGTTCGCCCCGAAGATCGACAAGCCCGCTGTCTCGGTCGGGATGTACAGCGCGATGCGCACCCGACCGCGGCCCGGTTGCGGCGTGAAGTTCGCGTACGTCGACTCCGCCTTCGCCCCGCCGTAGCTCAGCTCGCCATCGTCAGGCCGCATGCCCGTGGGGTCGGCCTTGTTGAGGGGGTCGTTGTCGGCGTAGTGGTACGGGTTCGCGACC
>CAYQGF010000391.1:0-3901 GCA_964416885.1 uncultured Iamiaceae bacterium | reverse complement strand
CCACCGAGTGGGCCAAGGTCGCCCTCCAGCGGATGCTCGACATCACCGAGGCCGCCGCCGACCACACCCCACCGGTCGCCGCCCCCGGCACCTCGACCGGCGATTGACCCGGAGCCCAACCGACACCAGCGAACCGGGCCCCAACCGCGCCTCAACGCCAACCAGCTCCTGCCGATCGAAGCATTCATGACGGCATCGTCGCGGGACGCACAACCATGACGGCGGTCGCACCCGTCACCGCGGCATCCCAGGGGGGGCTCGACGACCAGCCTCTCTCGGAGGTCACGCAAGCCGGCACCTCGCTGCCCCGGCTCTTCGGCCTGGGCCCCGGCCTGCTCGCCGTGGCCCTCGCCGCTCTCGGGGCGCGACATCGCACGTTCTGGCTCGACGAGGCCTACACGATGGCTGCGACCCGGGACCTCGGCGTTGCGTGGGAAGCAGCCCGGGGCTCGATGGCCCTCTACTACGCCTTCGCATGGGCCTGGGGGCAGATCGCCGACTCGACGGCCTGGATGCGCCTGCCCTCGATCATCGCCATGGGCGCGGCCATCGCGGTGCTCGCCCGCATGACGGCGCGCCAGTACGGCCTCGCCATCGGCCGGACGGCCGCCACGGCGGCAGCCATCTCGTTCGCCACACTCCGCTATGCGCAGGAAGCCCGGTCCTACGGCCTGGTCTGCCTCACCGTCGCGCTCGCCTGGTCAGCCCTTGACCGGGCACTGGCCGACGGCGCCACCGGCCCCGGGGCCCTCCGGCTCCATCGCATCTGCTGCGCCGTCGTCCCTCTGCTGCACGGGCTGGCTGCAATGCAGCTGGTCGCCCAGCTCGGTGCCATCTCGATGGCGGGGCTGCCGGTCACCGAGCGAAGGCGCGCCATGGTGGGACCTCTTGTCGGCCTCGGGGTGCTCGGGTGCCTCCTCGTCGTCGGCGCCGGCGACACGGGCGCCTGGCTCGATCCTCTCGACCTCGCCGGGGCATGGCACCTCATCGAGGTCCTCGGCGTGCCCATCGTCGGGCTGAGCGCCATCGCGGCCGCCGTGGCGGGCGTGCAGTCCGCCCGTCTCCTCCGTCGGGCCGCCACGACGCCCGGCGGGGTCGCCCGTTTTCGCCTTCTCCTTCCAGTGGCCTGGGGCCCAGGCGCGATCCTCGGGATCCTGGTCCTGAGCCTCGTTCGCCCGGCGCAGGTGCCCCGATATTCGATCTCCGCCGCCTTCGGAGTCGTCCTCCTGGTCGTGCTGGCCGGTGCGGACTGGGACCGTGCCCGTGGGACCAGGGTCGTACCCGTGGCAACGATTGCCGTCGCGACGCTCCTGGGTCTGGGTGGCCTCCTCGCCCTGTCACCGGAACCCGACCCCTGGCAGCGGACTGCCGAGGTCGTCGCCGATGGGGCCCGACCCAGCGACGTCATCGTGTTCCCCACCGAGGACGCCCGCCTTCCGTTCGAGGTCGCGTGGCGTGACGCGCACTCAACCGCGACGCCCGCCCTCGCCGGTTCTTCCCGCCCCCTCGGCACGATCGAGCGATCCCTCGCCACGCCGACCGCCGATGAGCTCGCCGCGGCCATCGAGGGCGCTCCCCGCGTCTGGGTCGTCGTCCAGCCCTACGCCCACATCCCGAACCCGGACCTGGTCGATCACCCGGACGTGAAGGCCGACTACCGCACCCAGCAGGTGTGGACCGAGGGCGGCGACATCACGGTGACCCTGTTGGTGCGCCGCTGAGCGCGCTGTCCCCCGGCCCCGACAGCTAGCGCCGTCCGGCGAGGAGCTCGGCCAGGAAGCGGCCGGTGTGGCTGGCCTCGACCCCGGCGACGTGCTCGGGCGGGCCCTCGGCCACGACGGTGCCGCCCCCACTGCCGCCCTCGGGGCCGAGGTCGATCAGCCAGTCGGCGGTCTTGATGACGTCGAGGTTGTGCTCGATGACCAGCACGGTGTTGCCCTGGTCGACCAGGCGGGACAGCACCGTCAGCAGCCGACGAATGTCCTCGAAATGGAGACCGGTGGTCGGCTCGTCGAGCAGGTAGATCGTGTGCCCCGTCGACCGCTTCGACAGCTCGGAGGCCAGCTTGATGCGCTGGGCCTCGCCACCCGACAGCGTGGGCGCGGGCTGGCCCAGCCGGATGTACCCGAGCCCCACGTCGACCAGGGTCTGCATGTGGCGGGCGATGGTGGGCTGGTTGGCGAAGAACTCCAGCGCCTCCTCGCACGGCAGGTCGAGGACCTCGGCCACGTTCTTGCCCTTGAACGTGATGTCGAGGGTGTCGCGGTTGTACCGGGTGCCCTCGCAGACCTCGCACGGCACGTAGACGTCCGGGAGGAAGTGCATCTCGATCTTGATCGTGCCGTCGCCGGAGCAGGCCTCGCAGCGCCCGCCCTTGACGTTGAACGAGAACCGGCCCGGCATGTAGCCCCGGACCTTGGCCTCCTGGGTCTGGGCGAAGAGCTTGCGGATCGTGTCCCACACGCCGGTGTAGGTGGCCGGGTTCGACCGGGGGGTGCGACCGATCGGCGACTGGTCGATGCTGATGACCTTGTCGAGCTGGTCGATGCCCTCGATGCGGCGGTGGCGACCGGGCGGGACCTTGGCCCGGTAGATCTTCTGCATCAGCGACCGCAGCAGGATGTCGTTGACCAGGGTCGACTTCCCCGACCCGGACACGCCGGTGACGGTGACCAGGCAGCCGAGCGGGATGTCGACGTCGATGCCCTGGAGGTTGTGCTCGCGGGCGCCCTTGATGCGGAGCCAGCCGGCGGTGGGCTGACGGCGCTCGGCCGGGACCGGGATCGACTTCGCTCCCGACAGGTACTGGCCGGTGAGGCTCTTGCGGTTCTTGAGCAGCTGCTTGTAGGTGCCGGAGTGGACCACGGCGCCGCCGTGCTCGCCGGCCCCGGGGCCGATGTCGACGACGTGGTCGGCCACCGCGATGGTGTCCTCGTCGTGCTCGACCACGATGACCGTGTTGCCGAGGTCCTTGAGCCGGATGAGGGTCTCGATCAGCCGCCGGTTGTCGCGCTGGTGGAGCCCGATCGACGGCTCGTCGAGCACGTACAGGGCGCCGACCAGCCCGGTGCCGATCTGGCTGGCCAGACGGATCCGCTGCGACTCGCCGCCCGACAGGCTGCCGGCGGCCCGGCCCAGCGACAGGTAGTCGAGCCCGACGTCGAGCAGGAAGCCCAGCCGCTCGCGGACCTCCTTCATCGGCCCCTCGGCGATCAGCCGCTCCCGGTCGGACAGCTCGATGGTCTCCATCAGGGCCGCCAGCTCGGTGATCGACATCATCGACAGCTCGGCGATGGTGCGGCCGGCGACGGTGACCCCCACGGTGAACGGGTTGAACCGGGACCCGTCGCAGGCCGGGCACGGCACCTCCCGCATGTACCCCTCGAACTGCTCCCGCTGGGAGTCGCTGTCGGTGTCGGAGTGGCGCCGCTGGAGCCAGGGGATGACGCCCTCGTAGGCGGCCTGGTAGGTGCGGACCCGGCCGTAGCGGTTCTTGTAGCGGACCTGGACCTTGCCGATGCCCTTGCCGTCGAGGAGCTTGCGCTGCTGCGCCGCCTTGAGCTTGGCCCACGGCACGTCGAGGGGGATCTCGTAGGCCTCCCCCACCGCCTCGATGATCCGGTGGAACCAGGTGGCGTGGCCGCTCGACCAGGGGTGGATGGCCCCCTCCGACAGGCTGAGGTCGGGGTCGGGGATCACCAGCGCCGGGTCGACCTCGAACCGGGTGCCCAGGCCGTCGCACCGAGGGCAGGCGCCGTAGGGGGTGTTGAACGAGAAGCTGCGGAGGGTGAGCTCCTCGAAGCTCTCGCCGTCGACCGGGCAGGCCAGGTGCTGGCTGAAGGTCATGGACTCGGGCTCGTCCTCACCGGCCCGGGGGACGACCTGGACCTCGGCCACGCCG